>JANOTC010000242.1:0-11936 GCA_031416175.1 Gammaproteobacteria bacterium | reverse complement strand
CGTGCAAATTTTATATGGTGGTAGCGTCAAGGCGGGAAATGCAAAATTGCTATTCTCCCAGACGGATATCGATGGCGGTTTGATTGGCGGCGCCTCGTTGGACGCGCAGGAATTCCTGCGTATCTGCGAAGCGGCGGGGTAATATTGCGGCATGGATACGTTAATAATTATTGTGCATGTGATCGTGGCGATTGCCCTGGTCGCACTTGTGCTAGTGCAACATGGTAAGGGCGCCGACATGGGTGCCGCCTTTGGTAGCGGTGCGTCTGCGACGGTATTTGGCAGTCGGGGGTCGAGTTCATTCTTAACCCGTACCACCGCAGTATTGGCAGCCGTGTTTTTTGCTACTAGCTTAGGGTTGGCCTATATGTCGAGTCGATCTGTGCACAACGAAAGCGTGGTGGATGGTCCGGGTGTTTCTGTCCCAGCGACTACGAAGCCAGGGCCAGTTGACGTCCCGGCTGCACCTGGCTCGGCGCCGGCCGTGCAAGCGCCTGGGTCGAGTAATTTGCCGCCCGAGTAAGGCGGTTGTAAGAGTTTAGCGGAAGTGGTGAAATTGGTAGACACGCTGCTTTGAGGGGGCAGTGGCGTAAGCTGTGCCGGTTCGAGTCCGGCCTTCCGCACCAAATTGAGTAGTGTCAAGAATCGAAAGGCCCGCTTTGCTGCGGGCTTTTTTTCGCCTGACGAAATTGTTTTAGGTGGTCGCCATGAAATATCCTGGTTTTCTTGTTGCCATTCTTGTTCTGTTTCCCGTTGTTGTGAGCGCTCATAAGTCTAACGCTGGATCGATACAATCGGGGGTCGAGTTAGTGGAGTGGTGTAAATCTAAGGGGGAAGCGCATTTCGCACGAAAAGGCGTTACGCCGTATAAATTGACGGCGTCGTGGTGGACGGATGTAAACGTGCTGGTCGTCGCGGGAAGTTGGCGAATCGGAAATGATGACATCCATGTTGAGTGCCGAGTTAATCAAGGTGCAAAAAAAGGGAGCGCGAAGTTTCATTTAGTTGAAAAAACGTCCGCACCCTGATAACTTCACTCCCGCTGCATTTAATTCAACTAGAAATCGACCTGTTTCGAAACAGGTAATAGCGCTCTTGTTAGGTCATGCCACTTCGGCATTCCCAATAATTCATTCCAGATTACGCGGTGTTTTTTCGCCACACATGCGATATATATAGCCGTGAGGCGCAGATGGCTGCGTGTTATTTTATTGACGGTCGATGCGAAGAATTGAGCCTTTGCTGCACGCTGCTTGACACCGTTGAGTGGCCTGCCCTAGACTCCGGTTCACGCTTATTTTAGCGGTCGATTTTAGAGCCTGAGCTTGTTGGATTTTTTGGTGAATGGAGACGTCTGTCACGTTGTTGCCAGACATAACCGGGGGATGCGTGTTAGAAAACTACCTGCCAATATTGGTGTTTCTCGTCCTAGGAGCAGTCTTTGGGGCGGTTCCTATCGCCTTGAGTATGTTGGTTGCTCCCTATAAGCCGGATCCCGATAAGCTTTCTCCCTATGAATGCGGATTTGAAGCGTTTGAAGATGCGCGAACAAAGTTCGACGTACGGTTTTATTTGGTCGCGATCCTCTTCATCATTTTTGATTTGGAAATTGCGTTTCTGTTTCCTTGGGCCGTGGTATTGCGCGAGCTGGGGATGTTTGGTTTTGTTGCGATGTCAGTATTCCTTGGCATTCTTGTCATTGGTTTTATTTACGAATGGAAGAAAGGGGCCCTCGAGTGGGAGTAGAAGGCATACTTGAAAAGGGCGTCGTAACAACAACGGCAGACGCGTTAATTAATTGGGGCCGAACAGGTGCCCTTTGGCCGATGACATTTGGCCTAGCGTGTTGCGCAGTGGAAATGATGCACGCGGGTGCGGCACGATACGACTTAGATCGTTTCGGTGTTATTTTTCGACCCAGCCCACGTCAATCCGATGTCATGATCGTTGCGGGCACGCTAGTCAATAAAATGGCCCCGGCGCTACGTCGAGTCTATGATCAGATGTCAGAGCCACGTTGGGTGATTTCCATGGGTTCGTGTGCAAACGGTGGCGGTTACTATCACTATTCGTACGCAGTCGTGCGCGGCTGCGACCGCATCGTACCCGTCGATATTTACGTGCCGGGATGCCCGCCGACCGCTGAAGCGTTGCTCTATGGCATTATTCAGCTTCAAAACAAGATCAGACGTACTAACACTATCGCGCGGCGCGCCTCATAAAGCATGCAAAACGACAATACACTTGCTGGAAAATTGACCGCACGATTCGGCGATTCGCTCGCTAGTTGCATCGAAGCGACGCACGGCGAAGTCACGATTGTGGTGGCCAGTGCGGATATCGTAGAGATCCTTAGCGCATTGCGCGACGAACCTGAGTTCGCATTCGAGCAGCTCATTGATCTGTGCGGCGTCGACTACCTAACATACGGTGAAACGGAATGGCAAACGCAGGCAGCGACTGAACAAGGTTTTAGTCGTGGCCGAATCAAAGCGCAGGACACGCGACATAGCTTAAAGCAGCCGCGTTTCGCTGTGATTTACCATTTGTTGTCGTACAAGAATAATCAGAGATTGCGTGTGCGCACGTTTGTTGACGACGAATTGCCGTTGTTATCCTCTGTCGCAAGTATTTGGAACGCGGCGAATTGGTATGAGCGCGAGGCGTTCGATTTATTTGGAATCGTCTTCGAAGGCCATCCCGATTTGCGCAGGCTATTGACTGACTACGGGTTTATTGGCCATCCGTTTCGCAAGGATTTTCCAATTAGCGGTTATGTCGAAATGCGTTACGACGAAACAAAGCGGCGTGTTGTTTATGAGCCGGTAAAAATTGAGCCACGTGTACTTGTACCCCGAGTCATTCGCGATGATCATCGGTATGTGAGCCCGGAAAAGAAGGAACGCAGCCGTGGCTGAGATTCGTAATTACACTCTGAATTTTGGGCCGCAACATCCTTCTGCACATGGCGTATTGCGCTTAGTGTTAGAAATGGATGGCGAAGTCATTGATCGTGCTGATCCGCACATCGGTTTATTGCATCGTGCGACGGAAAAGTTGGCGGAAACCAAACCCTATAACCAGTCCATTGGTTATATGGATCGGCTCGATTACGTGTCTATGCTCTGCAATGAGCATGGTTACGTTCTGGCGCTTGAAAAATTATTGGCAATCGAACCCCCGGTTCGCGCGCAATATATTCGGGTCATGTTTGACGAAATAACGCGCATTTTGAATCACCTGCTTTGGCTCGGTGCGCATGCGTTAGACATCGGCGCCATGACGGTATTCTTATATGCGTTTCGCGAACGCGAAGACTTGCTGGATTGTTACGAGGCGGTTTCTGGTGCGCGTATGCATGCCACCTATTATCGTCCCGGCGGCGTGTATCGTGACTTACCGAATAGTATGCCGCACTACAAAAAATCGAAATGGCATAATGAAAAAGAAGTTGCGAAGTTAAACGAAAACCGTCAGGGTAGCTTGCTCGATTTTATCCAAGATTTTACGGATCGTTTCCCGACCTACGTCGACGAATACGAAACCTTGCTCACTAACAATCGAATTTGGAAACAACGCACGGTGGGTATTGGTGTCGTAACACCCGAACGTGCGCTGCAACTCGGTTTTACTGGGCCTATGTTGCGTGGTTCGGGTATCGAATGGGATTTGCGCAAACAGCGCCCCTATGCGGTGTATGACCGTCTCGATTTCGACGTGCCTGTCGGCACCACTGGCGATACGTATGATCGCTATTTGGTGCGGGTCGAAGAAATGCGGCAGTCTAACCGTATTATTAGACAATGTGTTGAATGGTTGAAGAAGAATCCCGGACCTGTGATGATTGACGATCACAAAATCGCCCCTCCGAATCGGGAGCAGATGAAGGGCGACATGGAGGCTTTAATTCACCATTTCAAATTGTTTACGGAAGGCTTTTGTTTGCCTGAGGGCGAAGCCTATGCCGCTGTAGAGCATCCAAAGGGTGAGTTTGGAATTTATTTGGTTTCTGATGGTGCTAATAAGCCGTATCGAATGAAAATTCGCGCGCCTGGGTTCCCTCATATGGGTGGCCTAGATGAAATGGTTCGCGGCCATATGATTGCGGACGTAGTCGCAATCTTAGGCACCTTGGATATCGTGTTTGGGGAGGTTGATCGGTGACGAGCAGAAGTAAGGTGCAATTGATTTCGGCTGCGTCATGCGCGGAAATCGACACCTGGGTGGCCAAATATCCCGCTGACCAAAAACAGTCTGCGGTGATGCCTGCTCTTCGCATTGTACAAGACCAAAACGGTGGCTGGCTGACCCGCGACCTAATGGACGCCATTGCAGAATATTTGAGCATGCCGACCATTTCGGTGTACGAAGTGGCGTCGTTCTACTCAATGTATGAGCACAAGCCAGTGGGTGCTCGCAAAATCTGTGTATGTACCAATATTTCCTGTATGTTGTGTGGCAGCGAAGAAATTGTTGAGCACTTGCAAAAGCGTTTAGGCATAGGTTTGGGTGAGACCACGGCGGATGGCAAATGGACCCTCAAATCGGTCGAGTGTCTCGGTGCATGTGGCGGAGCACCCATGTTGCAAGTGGGCCGGGACTACTACGAAAATCTAACGCCCAAGCGCGTGGATGAAATTCTAGATTCCATTGGGACGGCGACTAGTTCGCCCGTTCTCTGAATTCTTTCGGGATAGTACATGGCAAACGAGGTTTGTTTTAATACGCTGCATCTGGACAAGCCCTGGACGTTAGAAACGTATGTGGCTAATGGCGGTTATGCGGCGTGGCGAAAAATATTGACAGAAAAAACGTCGCCGGATGAAATTATCAATCAGCTTAAAATTTCGGCCTTGCGTGGCCGTGGCGGCGCCGGTTTCCCGACCGGCTTGAAGTGGAGTTTCATGCCGCGAAACACGCCTGGGCAGAAATTTATTGTCTGCAACTCCGACGAAGGCGAGCCGGGTACGTTTAAAGACCGTGACATTATGCGCTTCAATCCCCACGCCTTAGTTGAGGGCATGGCGATTGCGGGCTATACCATCGGCGCAACGGTAGGCTACAACTATATTCGCGGCGAATTCTGGGAACCCTTTGAACGTTTTCAGGCAGCGGTGGATGACGCTCGCGCGGCGGGTTTGTTAGGTAAAAACATCCTGGATTCCGGTTTCGATTTCGAGTTGCACACGCATTTAGGCGCGGGTGCGTATATTTGCGGCGAAGAAACAGCGCTCATTGAATCCATTGAAGGGAAGAAAGGGCAGCCGCGTTTTAAACCGCCGTTTCCAGCGAGTTATGGTTTGTACGGACGCCCGACCACCATTAACAATACGGAAACACTTGCTTCCGTGCCGATTATCATGCGAAATGGTGGTAAATGGTTCTTGGAGTTAGGTAAGCCTAACAATGGCGGAACAAAAATATTTTCCCTGTCCGGTCATGTCAACAAACCGGGCAATTACGAAGTGGCGATGGGTACCCCGTTCTCTGAGTTGTTAGCGATGGCCGGTGGTGTGCGCGGCGGTCGACCGTTGAAAGCGGTTATTCCCGGCGGATCATCGGTCCCTGTGTTAACGGGCGCCCAGATGATGAAATGCACCATGGATTATGATTCGATCGCTAAAGCAGGTTCGATGTTAGGTGCCGGTTCTGTCATCATTATGGATGACACGACGTGCATGGTAAAAGTATTGGCGCGCATTTCTCACTTCTATTATGAAGAGTCGTGTGGCCAATGCACGCCATGTAGAGAAGGCACAGGCTGGTTGTCGCGCGTGGTCAATCGCATTGAGCATGGCCAAGGCCGTCCAGAAGACATCGCCTTGTTAGAAGACGTCGCGGCAAAAATTGAAGGTCATACGATTTGTGCTTTGGGGGATGCGGCAGCGATGCCGGTGACGAGTTTCGTCAAAGAGTTCCGCGAAGAGTTTCAGTATCACATCGACCACGGCAAGTGCCTGGTATAACGGAATCCTTGAACGATGGTTAATATTGAAATAGACGGAAAGAAAGTCAAGGCCAGCGACGGTGCGATGCTCATTGAAGCAGCCGACGAAGCAGGCATCTACATTCCCCGTTTTTGCTACCACAAAAAGCTTTCCGTTGCGGCCAATTGCCGTATGTGTTTGGTGGAAGTGGAAAAAGCGCGCAAGCCCTTGCCAGCGTGCGCGACGCCCGTCACTGAAGGCATGAAAATCTATACACGTTCTCCGCAGGCGCTTGCCGCGCAGAAGGGCGTAATGGAATTCTTGCTTATTAATCATCCGCTTGACTGTCCTATCTGTGATCAGGGTGGCGAGTGTGAGTTACAAGACGTTGCCATGGGCTACGGTAAGGGTTTGTCCCGCTATGCCGAAAACAAACGCGTTGTTGCCGACAAGAATTTAGGGCCGCTCATTTCCACCGAAATGACACGTTGCATTCACTGCACGCGTTGTGTTCGTTTTGGCGAAGAAGTCGCTGGACTCAAAGAGCTGGGCGCCACAGGCCGTGGCGAGCACATGGAGATTGGTACCTATGTGGAACGCACGGTTGATTCTGAAATGTCGGGCAACGTCATTGATCTTTGTCCTGTCGGCGCTTTAACGTCGAAACCTTTCCGTTTTTCAGCGCGCGCATGGGAAATGATTCAGCGGGAAACGATCGCGCCGCACGATTGCGTTGGGTCTAATTTGAGTGTGCACACGCGTGGCAACGAAGTTATGCGCGTTGCCCCACGCGAAAATGAAGAAGTCAACGAGACCTGGATTTCTGATCGTGACCGCTTCAGCTATGAAGCGCTAAATGGCGCGGATCGTCTCACTCGGCCAATGATCAAGACGGACGGTGTCTGGCAAGATACAGACTGGGAGACAGCGCTGAGTCGAGTCGCCAGTGGCTTAGCCGATGTTATTTCTCGACACGGTGCGGCCCAGGTCGGGTTTCTTGCCCAACCTAGCTCGACGGCAGAAGAACTCTATCTATTGCAGAAATTGGCGCGACGCCTCGGCAGTCAGAATATAGATCACCGTTTACGCCAGTGGGATTTTAGTGATGATGAGATCGCTCCCGCACTTCCGGGTTTAGGTGTGTCTATTGCGGCATTAGATAATATCGACGCGGCGCTGGTGATCGGTGGCAATCTTCGTAAAGATCAGCCTATCCTTGGGCATCGGCTGCGCAAAGCGGCTTTGAATGGTGCCAAGATTTCTATTATCTCAGCGATGGATCAGCAAGTTAGATTCACGCCGAGCACAAAAACGGTCTGCCGACCTAGTGAAATGGTTGCTCATGTCGCGGGAGTGGCGAAAGCGCTGGCGGGACTCCGTCCTGAACGCGTTCCGGCAGAAGCCTCAGCGGCGCTTGAAAAAGTGAAGACGAGCGAAGTCCACGCCGTCATCGCCGCCGATCTGGCAAAGTCCAGTGCGGGTGTTGTTTTGTTAGGAATGCAGGCAATGAATCATCCCCAGTTCAGCGCCTTGCGCGCATGGGCGGGATTAATTGCCGAGTTAAGTAATTCACATGTAGGACATATGCCTGCAGGCGCGAATGGGGTCGGCGGCTGGTCGGCGGGTGCATTGCCGCACCGTGAAGCGGGCGGAAAGGGCGTCAAACAGCCCGGACTCAATGCGCGGTCGATGTTAGAGGCGGGATTGAAGGCGTATGTGCTGTTAGGTTTGGAGCCTGAGCATGATTGTGCAGCCTCACATGCCGCGTCGAATGCATTAAAGAATGCGGAATTTGTGGTCGCACTGAGTGCGTTTCGCTCGCCTAGCTTGGAGCAGGCAGCGGACGTTATGTTGCCTAGTGCACCGTTCAGCGAAACCTCCGGTACGTTTATCAATGTCGAAGGCCGTTGGCAAATGTTTGAAGGCCTGCTGCCTCCGCGTGGAGAAGCACGTCCGGCCTGGAAAGTATTGCGCGTGTTAGGCAATATGATGGACCTTGATGGTTTTGACTTCATGGGCTTGGATGAAGTGCACGATGAGTTGCAGGTGGCGGCGGGTGAAATGAAGTTCGACGGACATTTTTCTGCACCGACGAATCTTGTCGTTGCAGAGCCTCGGACATCTTCCGTAGAGCGCGTTGGTGATGTGCCTATCTATGGCATTGACGCCATTGTGCGGCGCGGAACAGCATTGCAGTCGACCTTTGATGCAGTGGCCCCCTCTGCGTTTGTGAATGCGGTTTTTGCGCAAAGAAATGGATTTGTGGTTGGCGAGAAAATACGTGTAAGTGATGTGAGTGGCAACTCGGTTCTTCCGGTTGCGATTGATGCGTGTGTGCCAGACGGTTGTGTTTATATACCCATGGGTGTCGCGCCGGACGTATTAATGGGTTCGCCGTATGGCGAAATTCGCATTGAAAAACTTTAGCAAGAAAATGGCGAACACAGGCCACTTGGGAACCACGCATGGTTGAGATCATTCAGAACCTTTTGTCGTTTTTGCCGCCACTTTTAGTGTCGTTGATTGTGATCGTGCTCAAAATATTGGTCATTGTTGTACCCATCATGGGTGCAGTGGCATACATCACATTGGCTGAGCGAAAAGTAATTGGTTTCATGCAAGTTCGCATTGGACCTAATCGAGTAGGGCCGGGTGGTCTTTTGCAGCCTATTGCTGACGCGGTCAAATTATTGATGAAAGAAACCATCATACCGACCAAAGCGAATAAGTTTCTCTTCATGATTGCGCCGGTGTTAGCCCTCGCGCCTGCGTTGGCTGCCTATGCCGTGGTCCCTTTCGATGAAGATTTGATTTTGTCGAATATGGACGCAGGCTTGTTGTACATATTGGCGATCACCTCCATGGGTGTATACGGAATCATCATCGCCGGTTGGGCGTCGAATTCGAAATACGCATTTCTGGGCGCGCTCCGTTCTTCCGCGCAAATTGTTTCATACGAAATTGCCATGGGCTTCGCGTTGGTCGGTGTGCTCATTGCGGCGGGCAGTTTAAATCTGGTCGACATCGTTAATGCGCAAAAGGGCAGTGTGTTGCATTGGTATTGGTTGCCTTTGTTGCCCTTGTTTGTGATTTACTTCTTGTCCGGTGTGGCGGAAACAAATCGAGCGCCGTTTGATGTTGCCGAGGGTGAGTCAGAAATTGTGGCGGGGTTCCATGTGGAATATTCCGCGATGACGTTTTCGATTTTCTTTCTGGCTGAATACTCAGCGATGATTTTGGTGTCCTTGCTAACAAGCTTGTTGTTCTTGGGTGGCTGGTTGTCACCGTTTCAAGGCTTGCCCATGCTGGAAGACGCGTTTTCCTGGGTGCCGGGGATTGTATGGTTACTAGCGAAAACGGCATTTTTCCTTTTTGTATACCTTTGGTTTAGGGCAACTTTCCCAAGGTATCGTTACGATCAAATTATGCGCTTGGGTTGGAAGGTGTATATCCCCATTACCATCGTCTGGCTGTTAGTCGCTGGACTCGGTGTCGTGGCACAAGTCGGCCCCTGGTTCGACTAGGCGCACGGGAGAAACTTATGCAAACTGTATTTAACTATGTAAAAAGCTTGTTCCTTTGGGAGCTGCTCATCGGTCTGAAACTGACGGGTCGGTATTTCTTTGCGACAAAGATTACGGTGCAATATCCTGAAGAAAAGACGCCCATGTCGCCGCGTTTTCGAGGGTTGCATGCGCTCCGTCGCTACGCCAACGGTGAAGAGCGTTGTATTGCGTGCAAGCTGTGTGAAGCCGTTTGCCCGGCGTTGGCTATCACCATTGAGTCAGAACAACGTGCGGACGGAACTCGCCGCACTACACGTTATGATATCGACTTGTTTAAGTGCATTTACTGTGGCTTTTGTGAAGAGTCCTGCCCGGTGGATTCGATTGTGGAGACTCGCCATTTCGAGTACCACTTCGAAAATCGCGGTGAGAATATTATGAGTAAGGTGCAACTCCTCGCCATTGGGGATAAGTATGAGGCTGAAATTGCAGCCGATCGCGCAGCCGATGCGCGTTATCGTTAGCGCATAGGAATACGGAACCGGCATGTCTGAACAGATTATTTTTTTCGTATTCTCCGCAGTATTGGTTTTTTCTGCGTTGTATGTCATTACGATTAGAAATCCCGTCTTTGCCGCGTTAGCACTTGTGCTGGCGTTTGTGGCTAGCGCCGGGATTTGGTTGCTATTGCAGGCCGAATTTCTCGCCATAACCTTGGTGCTCGTTTACGTGGGCGCGGTAATGGTGTTGTTCCTCTTCGTTGTGATGATGCTCGACATCAATCTAGTGCCGCTGAAAGAAGGTTTTACGCGTTATTTGCCGCTAGGTGGACTCATTGCATTAGTCCTCTTGATCGAAATGGCGATGATTGTTGGGCCGGAGCGCTTTGGCTTGCAACAGTATCCATCGCCAGCAGAGCATGCGGCTAACTACAGCAATACAAAAGAGTTAGGGCGTGTTTTGTATACCGTTTATGTGTATCCGTTTGAAATAGCAGCGGTTATCCTTTTAGTCGCCATCATAGCTGCCATCGCCTTGACGATGCGTGGCCACCGTATGACTAAGTACGTGGCAGCAGAAGATCAAGTTTATGTTAAGCGTGAAGATCGGTTACGCATTATAAAGATGCCAGGCAGAGTTCAAGCAGTTAAAGACACGGCCACGGAAACTACAAAGAAAGAGACCGCCGAATGATCCCGCTTTCCTATTATCTTATTTTGGGCGCAATACTTTTTTGCATCAGCGTCGCGGGCATTTTTTTAAATCGAAAGAATGTCATCATCTTGTTGATGGCTATCGAGTTAATGTTGTTGGCAGTTAATCTCAACTTTATCGCGTTTTCCCATTTCCTTGGCGATTTGGCGGGGCAAATTTTCGTATTCTTTATCCTCACGGTGGCGGCAGCAGAGGCGGCCATCGGTTTGGCGATATTAGTTGTGGTGTTCCGTAAAAAGCGCACCATTAATGTTAACGATTTAGATAGTCTCAAGGGCTAGGAGCGAGCGCTAGGTCATGGAAAACATTTACCTCGCAATAGTCCTCGCACCACTGCTGGGTTCGATCGTCGCCGGTTTGGCTGGACAACAAATTGGGCGCGCGGGTGCGCACACCGTCACGATTTTGGGTGTTGCCATTTCGTGCCTGCTTTCCTTTTATGTGTTCAAGCACCACGTCTTCGATGGTGGTGCTACGTTCAATGGCCCAGTCTACACATGGGCTATGAGCGACGGGTTCTCATTTGAAGTGGGGTTCCTGATTGACCATTTAACGACCATGATGATGGTCGTAGTGACATTCGTATCATTAATGGTGCATATCTATACCGTCGGTTATATGCGCGATGATCCTGGTTATCAACGCTTTTTTAGTTATATATCGCTGTTCACGTTTTCAATGTTGATGTTGGTTATGGCCAACAATTTCATGCAGTTGTTTTTCGGTTGGGAAGCCGTGGGCCTTGTTTCGTATCTCTTGATTGGCTTTTGGTATAAGAAAGAGACCGCCATTTACGCCAATCTCAAAGCATTCTTGGTAAACCGTGTCGGCGACTTCGGTTTCTTGCTGGGGATCGCCCTCGTGTTGATGTATTTCAACAGCCTTGACTACGCCGACGTGTTTCAAGCAGCTGCGCTGCAAAAAGATGTGACGATTGAACTGTTCCCTGGCGTGCATTGGTCGTTGATGACGGTGATCTGTATTTTGTTATTTATTGGCGCGATGGGTAAATCGGCGCAGGTGCCGTTGCATGTGTGGCTTCCCGATTCGATGGAAGGTCCGACCCCAATTTCTGCACTGATTCACGCTGCCACCATGGTAACAGCGGGCGTGTTCATGGTGGCGCGCATGTCACCTTTGTTTGAAATGTCTGAGACCGCATTGAGCTTCGTTTTGGTTATTGGCGCCACCACCGCTTTATTCATGGGTCTGTTAGGTTTAGTACAAAACGACATCAAGCGGGTGGTCGCTTATTCAACGCTCTCCCAGTTAGGTTACATGGTGGTAG
>JANOTC010000241.1:0-10236 GCA_031416175.1 Gammaproteobacteria bacterium | reverse complement strand
CGGCGATGTTGTCTGAAAAAACGCCGGAAGTAGTATCGACTTCCCCGGCCATCATTCCAAAAAAAACGGAGATGACGACTGAACCAATCGCATTGCCGGTTACCGTGCCGGAGCGCTCGGAAGATTGGGCAGAGTCATTGCGCCAGAATGACGGCACGGCGATGAATCGCGAACAAATCAAAGACGTACTAGAGCAAAGCGAAGAGTTCGGCGTGTTATTGGAAATCAAATTGGCGGCGCTACGAAAAATCGAATCGCCTGTTCAGTTTGAGGTTGAGCGCACCTCTGTCATCAAAGAATTGGAGAAAATCCAAAAAAACTACCGGCGCATGACCGACCAATTTTGCCAAGTAGCAAATTGCCTTTCAAATAGTCAGGTGGATAGCGACCAGCTTTCCGCCGAGTTGCGTCGAATGACCGTGCTTAGTTTTACCGACGAATTAACTGGCTTGCCTAATCGACGTGCGTTTCGGCAACGCTTGCAAGATGAAGTGAGTCGCGTTCAGCGCTATGGCCAGGAATTGTCCCTGGCGATCATTGACCTCGACGGTTTCAAACCTATTAACGACACCTACGGCCATCCGGCCGGCGATGCCGTATTAAGAGCGTTTGCGAACCGTGTGCTTAACCGTCTGCGTCAACATGACTTGGTTGCCCGCTACGGTGGCGAAGAATTTGCGATCTTGTTCCCCAATACCGACTTAAACGGCGCTGTGTTGGCGTTGCAGAAGGTACAAACCGTTTCAGCCAAGGAGTCGTTGGAATACGACGGCACAAAATTAACCTTACCCACCTTTTCCGCAGGTTTGGCCACGTATCGCCAGGGGGAAGGCATGGACGGACTCATCCGCCGCGCCGACGTTGCGCTCTATCGCGCAAAACACGGTGGACGCAATCGTATTGAAGTGGCGGAATTTGTCGAAACGACCATCACCACCTCCTAGTAAACTTTCAGCAACTTTGCGTGCCATTCCGCTGTCACTCTAGGCCCGAGTGCAATACAATCATGCCCTGAATTTATCAACTTGCCCGCCGGTTTTTACCGCGCGGTTAACTAGGCGAATATGGACTATATTGGCGAGAAATTAGTAAACCCGAAGCCGGTAAAAGTTGGCGTATTGGTGATGAATTTAGGCTCTCCGGACGCCCCAACCGCCGCCGCCTTGCGACGCTACCTTGGACAGTTCTTGTCGGACCCGCGCGTGGTTGAATTCCCGCGTGCGCTTTGGTGGTTGGTGCTAAATGGGGTAATCTTAAATATCCGTCCGCGCAAATCCGCCCACGCCTACGCGCAAGTATGGACAGAACGCGGGTCTCCGCTTCGTTTCATTTCAGATGATCAGACGCTCGCCTTGCGCAAAGCTTTGTCGGCGCGCTATGGCGATGCAGTGCATGTCACCTTGGCCATGCGTTACGGCAATCCTTCCGTTGAAGCGGCTATCGAGTCGTTACGCGAAGCGGGCGCTACGCGCATTCTATTATTACCTTTGTATCCTCAATATTGCGCCAGCACGACAGCGTCCACCTATGACGCCGTATTCGATTACATAAAGCGTTTGCGCGTCGCGCCCGAATTGCGCACGGTGGGGGATTATCACGCCGCACCCGGTTATATCAGCGCGCTGGCTGCCAGCGTCAATGAACATGTGGCCACGCACGGTCAGCCGGATAAGCTACTATTCTCTTTTCACGGTATACCCAAACGTTACACGGTCAAGGGCGATCCCTATGGATTGCAGTGTCAACGCACGGCTGAATGCGTCGCTGAAAAATTGGGACTCGCGCCGGATCAATGGGCGTTGACATTTCAATCGCGTTTCGGCCGGGACGAGTGGTTAAAGCCCGCCACCGATGACACCTTGCGGCAGTGGGGAAAAGCGGGAATTGGACATGTCGCTGTGATTTGCCCCGGCTTTTCTGCTGATTGTTTAGAGACCTTGGAAGAAATTAAAACGGAAAATCGCGCCTATTTCCTGGAAAATGGAGGGATAATATTTCATTATATCGCTGCGCTCAATGATCGAGATGATCACATTCAATTTTTGACGGAGCTTGTTGGTCAACATATCCAGGGGTGGGTTTAAGAATGGCTAAACGGAAAGTATGGTTAACTGCGCTCGGTGAAGCGGGTCCTCAGGCCAATACCTTTGTACAGACCTTGGGTAAAGTGGGTTTAGATGTCGTTGGCGCGAAATGGAATGACGATGCTCAGCAATTTCCATGGAGCGTGTTAGGGGTTGAATTATCGACGGGTGAAAAGACAGACGCGTGGGTGATCGTTGTTACGTCGGCGGCGCTAACGTCAAAACCAGATCGTTATGCACTTTCGCTGGCAGCTGCTGTAGCGGAAGATTTGCGGGGTGCACCGTTGCCTATATTTGTTGTTGGACTAACGACGGCGCCAAAAGCAGAAGAATTACCGCCCGGCTTGCGAAGTGCTGTGTTACTAAGTGCGCGTGAGTCAAGTTGGGGAGCGAAAGTGGTGGCCGGTTTAGCGCGACCTCGTGGTGTGTCTAAACAAGATTATCGCTTCAGCGCGCTCGGTTTCCCCGGCCTAGGCCAGTGGTACGAAGTAGGGCCGAGAAACGAAACGTGGCAAGGTGCTATGTTTGGAGTGCCTGCAGGCGTTGATATCACCCACCACGGTGTTGGACTGCGCTCCCATTTGCCAGAACGGTGTGTATTGAATTATCCCATTGCTGGGATGAGCGTCGAGATTCGCGGAACGCCATACACGGCTTGGGCAGTACAAAATCCAATATCGAGCGAGGAGTCATATTTCATTCGCGTTATCGGCATGCCGGAAAATGTATTTTTTGGCGGCCATCCGGGGACTGATCAGAGCGAAGTAAACGTGATTACGCTGATTTAACTCATTCTTAAAATTCACGAGCATTATAAAGTGAAAAAAATGAAATTGTCGGATTTATTCTTGCGGCCCTGCCGAAATTCAGCTGCGATGTTAGTCGTAGCCGTGTCGCTCCTCGAATTAACCGCGTGCGGCACTGTGCCGGTGCCCAATCGGCATGCACCCGGTAAACCGCAAGGAACGGTTGTTGAGGGAAAAGCGCCGAAAGTCGAGCAGCCTGCTCAAAGTAATGTCCAAGTGCAACCCGACTCCGGGGCGTCGCCTACGGCGACAGCGCCAGCGCCAGTCGTGGCGCCAATTTCGAGCGTTCAAGAAGAGCCCGTCCTCGCGGAGCCTGCGAAAAGCCATAAGACCTTTCCTAATTTTCGTGGCTATTGGCTAGATGCGATTAGTCACCTAGAACAGGGCGAAAAAGACGATGCCCGTTGGAGTCTCACAGAAGCGCTCAAAATAGAGCCAGACAATAAAGCCGCGCTAAAGCTTTTACATCAATTGGATGCAGATGCGCGCGGAGAACTGGGTGAGGAAAGTTTTGATCACATCGTGCAATCGGGCGATTCTTTGTCAAAGTTGGCTAAACAGTATTTGGGTGATCCACTATCGTTTTATTTCCTTGCCAAATATAACGGCATCGAAAACCCCAGCCAAGTTCACGCCGGTCAGTTGGTTAAAATTCCCGGCAAACGGTCCGTTTCTGAGGCCACACCGGAACCTGTTCCTGCGGCTGCCCCGACTGCCGCCTCGGGCTTGGTGACAAAAATTCGCGACTTGCAAAGCGATGGTAAACACAAAGCAGTTATTGACTTGTTAGACGGGCAACCCGAAGGCGGCGACTCCGAGCCAGTGCGTCAATTACATATTGTTTCGTATCGGAAGTATGCCGACGCGATGCGGCGAGAGGGCAAATTGCCGGAAGCGCGGGGCTTGCTGCAAAAGGCCGCTGCACTCGACCCGAGCAATCGCGAAATTGGTCGGGAATTGGCGTCAATTAATAAGGCGGGCGATGTGGAACGCCACTACCAGAGTGGCTTAGATGCGTTGCAGAAAAAGGACTTTGAAACGGCACAGAAGTCGTTCAGCAGAGTGTTAGAACTACAACCTGATCATTCGGCTGCTAAAGCAAAGCGCGAAAGCATTAAGAAAGAGATGGTCGAAGACTATTACAAGCAAGCCTTGGCTGCCCAGCGCAAACAAGAATTAGACAAAGCCATCGAACTTTGGGATTCGGTGTTGGCGCTTGACCCTGTCAATGAAAATGCGAAATTGCATCGGCTGAAAGCGATGGAACTGAAAGATAAGATGAAGAAATTTGGTAAGTGATAAAAATTGAAGCCATTGAGAAAGGTGGTGATGCAGTAATTTTCCTAAAGGCAGTAAAGGCCAGCGAGGGAAGCGCGGGTAAAGTGGATCTTACTGCGCTCGCATCCACGATACTTTTGGATGAAAAGAAATCGACCGCATTAAATGATCACATGTCCAGCAATATGGCAGAAGAACAGCTTGTCTGGTTTTTTGTCGTTGCCAAACTAGAGGCAAAAAATTAGCAGCGGTTTTTCAAAACAGCATAATAAACATTATTCTTAGTTCCATTACGTCCCCCTAGCTTTTCTCCCCCTGAATTTGCTCGTTACAATTTGGTGCAAGCACGCGCTCAATTTATTTCTTCGCGCACTATAATGGTGCGCATAGAATCTGGTTTTATCGAGAAATATGACAATTATATCTAATTAACAATAACTTATCATATTGGTATAGTTCTTGGAAGGTTAGGGTGCCTAGCTAGGCAATCACAAATAAACTCGCGCATTTTGGAGGCATCAATGAGGAGAGGAACGTTGTTAAAAGGCATTGGCTTATCGGTTGCTGCACTGCCTTTATTGGTAGTTTCAGCCAACAGTGTGGCTGGTCCGACGATAGATCTGGGAAAGGACAAATCGTTAAGCATAGGCGCAGGACTTCGCATAGGCGCGATGATTGGTAACGGCTCGACGCCGAGTGGCGATGGTGAAACGTCGAGCATAGGTGCGGAGAGTGCGCGTTTGTTCTTCGGGGCAAAAGTGGCGCCGAGCACCAGCTTTTCCTTAAATACAGAACACGCAGCCGGGCATGTTCAAATTATGGACGCCGTAGCCAAATTTGAAATGAGTGAGATGGTCAATGTGTGGGCAGGACGCTTCCTACCACCAAGTGATCGCTCTAACTTGAATGGTCCTTACTACATTACGAGTTGGGCCTACCCGGGTACATCATCCAATTACCCGCAAGTGTTCCAAGGGCGTGACGACGGCGTCGCCTTGTGGGGCCAAGTTGATGGCGGTCGTTTTAAATATCAAGTAGGCGCATTTGAAGGTTTGAAAACCACGAAAGACGACAGTGCTTTGTGGGCTGGACGGTTGACGTATCAATTTTGGACGCCGGAATCCGGTTACTTCAATAGTGGCACGTATTATGGTGCGATGGACGTGCTCGCTGTGGGCGTAGCGGCTATGCAACAAAAGGACGGCGTTAAGGACGGCGCTATCGGGGGTGACATGAAAGGTTGGAACCTTGATGTCTTCATGGAGAAGAAACTTAGCAATAGCGGCGTGCTCACTGCCGAAGGTGCGTATTACAACTTCGACAAGACCCAAGGTGGCGTGAAAGGCACCAGTTTGCTTGCCACAATGGCCTATTTGTTCCCAGACAAAATGGGTCCGGGTCAAATCCAACCGGCCGTGCGTTATCAAAGCTTCGATCCCGACACGGGTAGCACGACTGAGCGAACCGACGTGGGTGTTAATTATGTAATTGATGGCCACAATGCCCGCCTCAACGCCACATTCACCGATGACAACAGCGATCAATACGTGCAGTTTGGTATTCAATTGCAAATATGAGTTTTCGTGTTGACGAGAAGTGTTATTTCGTAATTCTTGGGAGATTGAGTTATGTTGCAGAAAGTTCGGGGCGCGGTACCGTTGCGCCTAGTTAGCGCTGTCGCGGGCGTGGCGCTTGGTTTAGGCGTAGCCAACGTTGCAATGGCGAAAGAAGACACAATTAAGGTTGGTGTGTTGCATTCGCTTTCCGGCACGATGGCAATCAGCGAGACTACGTTGAAAGACACCGTGCTTATGCTGATTGACGAGCAAAACAAGAAAGGCGGTTTGCTCGGCAAGAAGTTGGAAGCGGTGGTGGTAGATCCCGCCTCCAATTGGCCTTTGTTTGCGGAAAAAACACGTGAGCTAATTCAGAAAGACAAGGTATCTGTTATTTTCGGTTGCTGGACATCGGTGTCGCGTAAATCGGTGCTGCCTGTCATTGAAGAGCTGAACGGATTATTGTTCTATCCGGTGCAATACGAAGGTGAAGAATCGTCGAAGAACGTGTTCTATACCGGCGCTGCACCTAACCAACAAGCGATACCTGCGGTCGATTACTTGATGAATGATGTCAAAGTCAAACGTTGGGTATTGGCAGGGACGGACTATGTGTATCCCCGCACGACGAACAAAGTTCTTGAGGCCTACTTAAAAGCAAAAGGCGTGAAGAGCGAAGACATCATGATCAACTACACACCGTTTGGTCATTCCGATTGGCAGAGCATTGTGTCTGACGTCAAGAAATTCGGCTCACAGGGCAAGAAAACGGCGGTCGTGTCCACCATCAATGGTGACGCAAACGTACCGTTTTACAAAGAACTGGGCAACCAAGGCGTGAAGGCCTCGGATATCCCAGTGGTTGCCTTTTCAGTGGGTGAAGAAGAGTTATCCGGTCTCGACACGAAACCCTTGGTTGGCCATCTGGCTGCATGGAATTATTTCATGAGTGTTGATACCAAGGAAAACGACGCCTTTATCAAACAATGGCACGCCTTCATTAAAAATAAGAAGCGCGTAACCAACGATCCAATGGAAGCGCACTATATTGGTTTCAATATGTGGGTGAAGGCCGTTGAGAAAGCAAAAAGCACGGATGCGACCAAAGTTCAGCAAGCCATTATTGGTGTAAAGGCACCGAACTTGTCCGGCGGAATGTCGGAAATGTTGCCTAATCATCACATCACCAAGCCCGTGTTAATTGGCGAAGTGCAGGCGGATGGGCAATTTCAAACCGTATGGAAAACCAAAGGTTTAGTGCCTGGTGACGCTTGGTCCGATTTCCTTGATGGCAGCAAAGACATCGTGGCCGATTGGACTGCGCCGATTAACTGCGGTAACTACAACCCTAAGACAAAGAAATGTTCAGGTCAGAATTTCTAATCGACTAGTCTCGTAAAATAAGCGCGCTACTAGAAATGGTAGCGCGCTTTTAATTCGCCATCATTGCGAAACGTCGTGTGATACTTTGAATTCCAAATAATTGGACATGAATTTGATGAATTTCAGTTCCTGGATTCTATTTTTTCGTGCGCGCACAGGCCGAGCGTTTTTCGCTTTGGTGTTGCTATTGAGCTTGGCGAATTCGAATTGGGTTGGCGCTGAGGAGATTGCACCAGCGGTCGACGCTAGCCCATTCGCGGGATTACTTGACGATGACTTTGAGCGCAAAGTCGTCACCCTTCAAAATGCGGAAAAGTCTGGACACGCCCGAACACTGGTCATTTTTCAGGCAATGCTCGACGATAAATTGTTTTCTCGCAAAGAAGATGATCGCTTGGTATTTGGCTATGAAATCGAAGACGGATATGCGTTGACTGACGCACTATCCGGTGAGGCGTTGGGCGAGGCTGGAAAACGTGATGTTCGACGGGTCAGCTTGAACAATGCTTTGCGTTCGGCCTTGCTAACGAGTATTGCACGCTTGAGTCTGTCTAGTCCGATCACGTCTGTGCGACTTTCGGCAGCCACAAGCACGCTCAAGGAAATTACGCCCGAGACGGGCGCACTCTTTCGTGAACGCCTGACCCACGAAACGGACAGCCAAGTGCGCGATATACTGAGCAACGGAATTGCTTTGGTCGAATTGGATGATGCCGATGATGCAGTCAAATTGCGCGGCATCGCGACGCTTGAAGGCAGTTTGAATCAAGACGTGCGAAATCGCCTTGCGCGTGTTGTTGAAGCGCGTGCTGACGGAACAAATGCGGGTGTCAGTGAAGTTGTGCGAACAGCGGCTACGCGTGCCCTCGCTAGTATCGAACAGCGCTTGGCATGGTATGGATTTCTTGAGAACGTTTTTTTCGGAATCAGCCTAGGCTCTGTATTGTTGCTAGCCGCAGTGGGGTTGGCAATCACGTTTGGTGTGATGGGTGTCATCAACATGGCGCATGGTGAGCTTATCATGTTAGGGGCCTATACTACCTACGTGGTGCAACAGCTTATGCCAAACCACATTGGCGCATCGCTCGCTGTCGCTGTGCCTATGGCGTTTTTGGTGGCGGCGTTGGTCGGTATTGCAATTGAACGTGGAATTATTCGGTTTCTTTACGGCAGACCTTTGGAAACCTTGTTGGCTACCTTCGGCGTGAGTTTAATTTTACAACAAGCTGTCCGATCAATTTTCTCACCGTTAAATCGTAGTGTGCAAACGCCAGACTGGATGAGCGGATCACTGGCGTTCAATGAAGTGCTTTCGATTACCTATTCACGGCTTTACATCGTTGCCTTCGCGTTTTTCGTGTTCATGATCTTAGTGTTAGTCATGAAAAAAACCACGCTCGGCTTACAAGTGCGCGCCGTTGCGCAAAATCGCAGCATGGCCAGGGCGATGGGGGTTCGTTCCGGGTGGGTGGATGCGATGACTTTCGGTCTTGGCTCAGGCATTGCTGGAGTGGCGGGGGTCGCTCTGAGCCAACTAACCAACGTGGGTCCCAATATGGGGCAGGCTTATATTATTGATTCCTTTATGGTGGTGGTTTTTGGCGGTGTTGGCAACCTCTGGGGTACCTTTGTTGGCGCGCTATCCTTGGGCATTGCCAACAAATTCTTAGAGCCGTGGGCAGGTGCCGTGTTAGCTAAAATATTGGTACTTGTGGCAATTATTTTATTTATTCAAAAACGGCCACGCGGACTATTTCCGCAGAAAGGCCGCGCGGTGGAGGGTTAATTCATGGCACTATCGACTGTATTGGAAGGCTGGTCGCGCGCGCGGCGTGCGGATACTACTGTGTTAGCTGTGCTCGTGATAACCATGATTGGCGTATCTCTGCTTCATTTAGTGGTGCCGGAGACATCGCCATTTCATCTTACTAGTTACACGGTCGTATTGTTAGGAAAGTATTTTTGTTTCGCATTGCTGGCTATCGCCTTGGATCTGGTTTGGGGATATTGCGGCATTTTGAGTTTAGGTCATGGTGCTTTTTTTGCCTTGGGTGGTTATGCCATGGGCATGTATTTAATGCGCCAAGTGGGTGATCGTGGCGTGTATGGTAATGCAGAATTGCCCGACTTCATGGTCTTTCTCGATTGGAAGGAACTGCCGTGGTACTGGTACGGCTTCGACCAATTTTGGTTTGCCGCATTGATGATTGTATTGGTACCCGGTGCACTGGCGTATGTATTTGGCTGGTTAGCTTTTCGATCACGGGTCACCGGCGTGTATTTATCGATTATCACCCAAGCACTCACATTCGCACTGATGCTCGCTTTTTTTCGTAACGAAATGGGTTTTGGTGGTAATAACGGCCTGACCGATTTCAAAGAGATTCTTGGTTTTAGTATGCAAAGCGACGGTGTTCGTGTGGCGCTTTTTGTTGCGTCGGGAATTGCGCTCGCTGTCGGATTAATCGTCAGCCGCTTCGTTGTTAACTCGAAGTTGGGCCGTGTGGTAGTTGCCGTGCGTGACGCGGAAAGCCGTGCGCGCTTTGTAGGTTACCAAGTGGAAAATTATAAACTCTGGATATTCGTTTTTTCCGCCATGTTGGCCGGTGTCGCGGGCGCATTGTATGTCCCGCAAGTAGGCATTATTAATCCTGGCGAGTTCTCACCATTGAATTCAATTGAACTCGTTGTGTGGGTCGCCGTGGGCGGTCGGGCGACTCTGTATGGAGCCATTATTGGCGCGATACTGGTTAATTTCGCGAAAACATATTTCACCGGCGCGATGCCGGAGGTATGGCTTTTTACATTGGGCGCATTATTTGTGTTAGTGACTATTTTCCTACCTACCGGCGTGGTCGGGTTGCTGGATCGTAAACGGAAAGTGAAAAAGGTGGCGCAACCGGTATGAGCGTAGTGGTCGATCAAGCGGATCAAATTGAAGGTGAAGCCCTTCTACACGGGGCGGGAGATTTATCCGGCCATATTCTCGTGCCTGGCAAAGTTGACGTAACGCATGGAACCATACTCTATCTGGAAGATGTGACGGTAAGTTTTGACGGATTTCGCGCACTCAATAAACTCACCCTGTACATAGACGACGGTGAATTGCGCTGCATTATTGGCCCCAAC
>JANOTC010000240.1:0-2418 GCA_031416175.1 Gammaproteobacteria bacterium | reverse complement strand
TCGCACTGTCAACCGCGTAAAAGATGATTCTAAGGCGCATCGCCCGAGCATTTTTTCCAATTTGACGGGCATGATTGGCGAAGACGACACTCGTCCCGGTATTGCAACGAATTTAGCGGCGATTCTTTCGGCCAACGGCGTCATCGCGAGCGATGCGCGTTTTCCCTTTGTTAGTTTCGAAGGGGAGTCGTTGGTATTTAGCCAAGGCGACTCGATTATCTTGCCGCATTTAAAGCCGGTAACGCTGACGGAAAATTTTGATAATCCCTATGTTCGAAGCCAAAACCGATTTGCCGACAAAGCGGAAACGGGTATTGAAGATTTAGCCAAGGCGATTTCAGGCGGGCAAGGTGCGCGTTTTGAAAAGGCCGCTTTGGCGCTAACAAAGCGTGCGGAGGTCGCGACCTTTATCACCGGCCTGGCGACGCGCGTAAAAACGCCGACCTTACCGACAGACCCGGATGATGCCACCAAGACCTTGGTGTATCCTAACACTAACTTTGGTAACCGCTTAAAGGCAGCAGCTATTTAAGCGATTGAGAGTCCAGAGACCTTGTTTATTAGTTTGGGCAGCGGCGGCTTAGGTGGCTGGGATGATCACGATTCCGCCACTGGCTCTTACACACAAAGGCTGCGCGAACTGATGAGCGCGCTGGAAGTGGCCGCCAAGCATTTTGATGCGGTAGGCAAGAATAACGTGATTATCAACGTATTTGGTGATTTTGGACGCAATGCGAATTTGAATAATTCCTTGGGCTGGGATCACGGCAATAATCAAAACTTGTATACCGCGAGCGGCAATGGTGTGGCGGGGCGCAAATTGGGGAAGATTGTAGGGCGCACGACCTTGCAAGGGAAGGCCGATCAAAATCGGTTGTTTACAACACCGGCGGCGGACAGTTATCAGTTTGAACCGTTTTCAATCGCGTCGACGATGTATAAATATTTCGGTGTGCAGAACCCGGAGGTGCTGAGTGGTGAAGCACCGATTGACGAAAATGCAGCGAATGAGAGGAAAGGGTGAGGGAAATGAAGGTCGGTGACGGTAACTCTAAGTTGCACCCCAAGTGGCGCGAGGCAACTCAACGCAAGCACGCATCGCCGAAATTGATGGCGGCGATGCTCGATTCTATCTCGGACCGCGTCGCCGAGAATCGCGCGAAGGAACGCATCGCCACACTACCTGATGCGCGCAAGATCACACTCGATGACCTATGAGTTAGCTATCCATCTCTACGCTGATACCTGGATAAGGAATGGACAAAACTGGATGGCGGTATCAAACGGCGTTTCAAAGAAAAACTCTCGAAAGAACGCCTTAGCCATCCGCGTGTTGCGAAAGATGCAGTTCGCGAGCTTCCTGATTGTTACAAGATAAAGATTACCACTCCGCAGTTCCGCCTGATCTATCATGTCAACGACGCAAAGAACGTGCTGACCATCCTCGCGGTTGCCTCATATGCCGCTGCCGCAGGATTGACAGCAGAGAAACTGGCGGCATTGTTGGTCGACGAGAGTTGATCTGACGTGCTGGCAGATTACGCAACGGTTGTTGTTGATACCAATGTGTTGCTAAGCGCAGCACTTGTCCCGCGTAGCGTGACAGATGATCCAAAGCGGCGAATGAGCGTAAAGGATGAGGTAGTCGACGCGTTGTGGCTACGGTATCGTGGAGTTGCCGACACTATTGACCATGCTGAGTGATCAAATACGAAACGACCACTTCCAGCGCGCATCCCTAATTTATTATCTGCTTACGGCGCAAGCATTTTCACGACGCTTTTTGTTCACTGAAACATCTACTTTTCCATTAACGATCTGACAATTTCTTCCGCGCCAATGAGTGGGATCAAGCGAAGAATTACGTTTTCAAGAACGCCGTCGTCCGCATTGGCTATTTTTTTAGCCTTCCGAATTCGCCAGTCTAACGTTGTTATCAAATTTGATGCAACAGAGCTGGGGCTATCTAGATTGCTAATTGTTACTTCGGTAGGCGTGTTTCGTACGCTTGAAGTAATCGGACAACAAATCAACAGTCCCGTCGCTTTATTGTAGGCTTTGCCCGATAAAACCAAGGCGGGTTGATACTTCCCGATTTCTTTACCTTTGGTAGGCTCAAAATCCAGCCATATGATGTCGTTTCGGTCGGGAACGTAACCTGGCATCCGACTATTCCCCTAACTCCGATGGCAACAGCGTGGGCAAGGCGTCAGCATGCGCTTTTGCGGCGGATAGCCCGCGCACCAACTCTGCCTCCGTATAGGGCAGCACAAGACGAGCCGTCTTTTTCTTGGCTGGCTTGACGAGCAATCCTTGTTCCGTGATTTCGATCTCGACTTTTGATCCTTTGGTCAAGTGGGCCAGTTCGCCCATAGGGCGGGTGATTCTCAGGCCAAGGCTATTGCCCCAGGGCTGGAC
>JANOTC010000239.1:0-8316 GCA_031416175.1 Gammaproteobacteria bacterium | reverse complement strand
GTTTGATCTAGCGCGACATCACTGTCGACGGGCTTTTTGACCAGTTTCCACTCATAACGCAATGCATCGCCATTGGGGTCGAGTGACGATCCACCCTCCAGTTTGACGTCAGAAAAGCCATCCACCGTTTGGTCATCACCCGCATCTGCACTTGGGGCATCGTTCGAAATACAACCAAAGACCAGAAGAGTCGCAATGAAAAGGACCGAAACCCTAATGACCTGTATTAACTTCAGCATACTATTCCCCCGTTATTTTTTAATATTACCTCGCGCAAGATATAGTTCTTATACGGATCACCCCTCGAAAAGGTTCCATCACTTGCCTTGCGAAATCGCGACCGTTTTGTCGTTGCCTGTTCCTGAGTGTTGAACATTGACGAATACAGTGTGAACAGCCTTACCAAAATATAGACCCGTTCCCTCTGCTGCGCCATCTTTCAATGACGCAAATAACTTTACGCCATCACTATAGCCATCGTCGTTGTCGTCCGGATCTGCCACCCAAATATCGCTGGGTACATTATCTTCGACTATCCACAGTTTTCCATCGGGACCCGATGCAAGATTGTCGGGATTTCTAAATCCCGTTACACCGTCTTTTTTATTTTCGTGCACAACATTTACGCCATGCGCAACAAAGTATTTTACGTGCGGTGCGCTGCCTAAGCTTATGGAAAGTATGGCACCTGCACCCTCCGAGTTAGCTGCATTGTTTGCATCTTCGCACGTTAACGCGGCATAAAGTGTTTTGCCAATGCGTTCGAGATCTTCGGGTCGACAGTACGCGGTAGCCTTCACCGCCTTGGCTGCCACCCGCGCGCTGATTTGGACTTGTTTCATATCCAGGGCGACCCACGTCGCTGCGCCCGTTTTTGCGCCCGCATCAACTTTTAGGGCGAATAATTGCCCTGTGCTTAAGTCGCCATAGTGCTCTGGCACGAATTTGTAGATTGAACCCGATTTGCCCTCGTCGACAACATAGACATTACCTTCGTCGTCCGTTTTTATCCCTTCATGCGCCAATGAACCTAACAATGAACGTACCGTAACGCGCTCGGCCACCGACGGATCAGTCTTGTCTAAAGTCACTTCGTACAGTAAGCCACTGACCGCTTGCGGAACAGCCGGATCCTTGTAAGTCGTGGCAATACTTTCCTCGGCAAATAACAGCGTATGCCACGGCGTCCACACAATACCGTCTAAAGCTTCCCAGTCAGATCGCTGAAGTAATACTTTGGCCTTGCCCGTTGTCAAATCGACGACGGAAATGGAACCACCGCGACCACCCCCTCTGCGTTGGTCATTGCCGGGTCGAACTTCATGCGCGCGATACAAATAGCGCCCCGCGTCTTTGCCCGTTTCATTCACCGTATTCATGTCGCCCCAATCATTGCCCTCGTAAATATTGAGCGCTGTTTCATCGGTGACGATGCGTTGGGTAAAACCTTTGGGAATTATCCAGGGTTCAATATTGAGAATGAGTGGGTCACTGACAGGTGCGTAGGACGAACCCGTAATGGGTTCAAAGTGCATCGGCGGGGGCGGACTTTCCGCGATCAGATTTGTCGAAAAGATCGCACTTAAAAAGGCGCAAAATGCAGTAGATTTGTACATGCTAGTGTTCCGCAATCAATTCGGTTTGAGATTAGAATATTTCGACTTTCACGACCGCTGAACGAATCGTGGTGTTCGGAATTTCAGCATAAAATTCGTGAACACCCGGCTTTAATGGCCGCGGCGAGCCATGGCGCGCTTCAGCGTATAGCGGTTGGCGATTGTCCCTGTTCTTTTATCTACGGCCACAGACAAATAAACATCATCCGCGTCTTACGGCATTGAGGATAGGAACTATAAGCGCTGCCAGGCAAGGTCGATTATTCCAGCGGGTGCGAATCCCGTCCCAACAAGGTAGCCCAACCACTGGGTAGCGAACTCTGGGCCGGCGGGAGTAATCCTAAAGGTTAAGCACAGATTGAGCAAGCTCATAGGCCGTAAGCGCAAGCTGAAGTGATTGAGCTTCGAAATCTATAAACGGGAAGGACGATGCTTTTATAGTGGCAGAAGTCAACACAATACAGTGTGAAAACGCCTTCATTGTATTGCTTCCCCGGGGTCTGAGAGCATGGCATGTTAGACAATCGGCATAATCGGTAACCTGGGAGACCCTGCCGCGTCTTTCGTAACAGAGAGCATGCAGGACAAGCTTTATAGTCGCGCCTTCGGCGTTCAAGACCTGCAACCCCGCAATGGAAAACCCCATTTGAGCAACGCGCACCAAGCAAAACATTTGCGTATAATCCCGACATCTTTTTTTGGCCAGATCCGGGCCGTGCGGGAACCAGCGCCTCTGGCCGGCCACCCGAAACTGCACTATGACCTGCAGCGGTCAACGCTGAAGGAAATCGATTGCTGTCGCGGCAACAGAAGGGGTCATGCCTGTACACGGCGCATTTCCTGCCCAAGAAGTCGATTTCGTGCTTAGTAATCAAGGTGCCCGGCGATGACGAAAAAGATCAACCATTCACACTCGAAGGCGGAACTCGCCGAGACGCTAACGCCTACTGTTGTTAACGAAGCGAACCTCCTTTCGGACTTGCGCGGCCTAATCAATACCGCGCGCCAGCAAATTGCGACTGTCGCTAATTCCACCTACACGCTACTCTGTTGGCAAGTGGGGCGCCGCCTGCTCCGGGACAATCTTCAGGCGGGGCGTGCAGCTTACGGAAAACAAATTCTTGCGACAGTGTCGCAAGAATTGACAGTGGAGTTCGGAGCTGGATTTAGCTATACCGCCCTAACTCGAATGGCCCGCTTTGCTGAATGGGTGACGGATAACCAGATTCTTGCGTCACTGTCGCAAGTATTGAGCTGGAGCCACGTTGTCGAATTGCTTCCGATCAAAGACCCACTCGCCCGCGATTTCTACGCTGAAATGTGCCGAATCGAGCGCTGGGATGTGCGTACGCTCCGGCAGAAAATCGGCGGCATGTTGTTCGAACGGACTGCGCTTTCGAAAAAACCAGAATCCGTTATCTCGGCGGAGATTGCCAAGCTACGTGATGGACGCATAACTCCCGACATCGTCTTTCGCGACCCATACCTTCTCGATTTGTTGGGTCTCACAGGGGCGTACAGCGAACGCGACCTTGAAAGCGCTATCCTGCGTGAAATCGAGGGCGTTCTGCTGGAGCTGGGCGCAGGCTTTACCTTCGTTGCCCGACAAAAGCGCATGAGCGTAGGCAAGGACGATTTCCATCTTGACTTACTCTTCTTCCACCGCCATCTGTGCAGGCTGATTGCTGTCGAGCTGAAATTGGAGTCATTCCAGCCTGCACATGTGGGCCAGATGGAGCTGTACCTGCGCTGGCTGGACAAATACGAACGTGCCCCTGGCGAGGAGGCTCCGATTGGACTAATTCTGTGCGCCTCGGCCGACGCCGAGCAGGTGGAGTTGCTACAGCTCGACGCCAAATCCATTCGCGTCAGCGAGTACCTCACGGAGCTGCCGCCACTTCCCCTGCTCCGAACTCGGTTACACCAAGCGATAGAACACGCAAGGGAGCAGACGGCAAGGCGACTCCCCAACGTTGAAGGACAACAATGAATAGCGACCCGGCGTCCCACGTGGGATATTCGACCTTACGTGGCCCGATAGGTGCGCGCAGACCAGTGCTGGCAAGTACTCTCACCAAATGTATTTGACCATGCGTTGCAGCCTCATATTTAATTCCGAGACTTATCGCCATCCGGCCCCTGGTCTGGCGCTCTTTCCCCATTATACTCGACGTGTTTTTGAGCTTCGTTTGTCGGTTTGAGATTAAAATATTTCAACTTTCACGACCGCTGAACGAATCGTGGTGTTGGGAATTTCAGCATAAAACTGGTGAACACCCGGCTTTAATGGCCACTGAGTGGTATAGGGACTATTGACTAATTTATACGGTAATCCGTCTACGTACCAGAGCACTTGCTTCCCACCCGGATTTATAACAGCTCGCAAAGGCAGTGAACTGAAGTCGGCGGGCATTTCCGGGTCACGAAAAATGCGCATATTGTCAGTGGGCGCAAGTATGCTCACTTCTGCCTCTTCCGCCACCGGGGCGCGCGTTTTAAACAAAGTTTTTTGCGACGCCGACACAAATTGCGTCGGCAGTAGTGGCAAAGAGGCACGCAAGGCCCATTCTGAATAGCGTGGCGGCAAATTCAAGTAGGTGCGGCGAGCCATGTCGCGCTCCGGCGTATAACGGTTGGCGATTGTCCCTGTTCTTTTATCTACGGCCACATATAAATAGACATCATCCACGTCTTGCGGCACCGTGTTAGGCGAAAACCACTCATCAAATTTCCGTTCGCAATAAACCGACGCGCGTTTGCCGCTAAGCGCACATATACTCACGCGTTCGTAACCGGGTGGCGCTGGAAAACTTAAATCGTCAAATCCACCGAGCTGAGTCTGATGTAAAGACAACATGAGACGCTGCGCAACCGCCGCCGCGTCATTGCCGCCCGTCACGGTGTTCATCGGCTGCGCGTTCACATTGCCTAGCCACACACCGACCAAAAACCGCTTCGAATAGGCCATTGTCCAGGCATCGCGAAATCCTTGCGACGTGCCCGTTTTAATGGCCACCGGGAACGGATATTCGCTAAAGCCCATGCGCGGAAAACTCGGTAAACGTGCCACGGGATCGGACAAGAAAATATTGATTTGTCGCGCGGTCGGAACGGAAAGTACCCGCGTTCCCGGCGCTTCGACCATGTTCTCCAACCAACGCAGGTTGCGCAACTCACCGTCTCTCGCGAAAATCGTGTAGGCGCGCACGGTATTTTCTAAAGTCACTGGCATCGCACCTATCGCCAAGCCGAGACCATAAGTGCGCGGCGAGTGATCACCGCCCGCGAGGTTCAATTCGCGCAAAAATCCGTAGGTTTGATCTAAACCCACTTGACTGAGCAACATGGCTGCCGGGGCGTTGCGGGAATTGGCGAGTGCTTGTCGCACTAACATCGGCCCTAGATATTGGTGATCGGCGTTGACAATGCCTTCCGCTCGGACCGGTAGATCATCTAAAATCGACGCGGCGGTTATGATGCCATTTTCTAAGGCGAGCGCATAGATAAACGGTTTCAAGGCGCTTCCGGGCGACCGTTCTGCCTCCGCGAAATCCATCGACCCCGCATGCTGCGCATCGAAGTAATCAGCTGAGCCGACCCACGCTCGCACACTATTAGATGCTAAGTCGACAACCACGACGGCTGCGTTGTCAATTCCACGACTCGCGCCTTTTTCCACTGCATCGAACGCAGCGAGCGCGGCAGTGCGTTGGATGTCGAGATCAATGGTTGTGGTCAACGCGAAATGTCGAGCGGCAGTAAGTTGTGTGCGCTGAGACTCGATCTCACGTTCCAATTTCAGCACGGCATGCATCGCGGACAAGGGTCGCTGTACAGTTGCAACGACCGTCAGCATCGCAATTTGTGCGTGCGCTAACGCGTATTCCGCCTCGGAGATAACTTCATTGCTCCGGAGCAACTGCAAAATTTGCATTCCACGTGTCACTGCGTGCTCACGACCACTGCTACGAAAAGGATTCATTCGTGTCGGCGCTTGCGGAATAGCCGACAAGAATGCAATTTCCGCCCAACTAAGGTCGTCGACAGGCTTGGCAAAATAACGTCGCGCCGCGTAGGCGATGCCGTGAAAATTATTTCCGTAAGGCACACGCGTTAAATAGTTACTTAAAATCGCGCCACGACCGAATTTGACCGTCAACACCAGCGAACGCCACATCTCTGATATTTTTGCGCCATAGCCACGCGCCTGGGGGTCTTGCATACGCGCCACTTGCATCGCTAACGTCGACGCACCCGAAACTCGATGTCCAGATTTGGTGTTTTGCCAAGCCGCGCGCGCAACCGCCAACGGATCAATGCCTGGGTGAATATTGAATCGGTGGTCTTCGATAGCCAAGGTAGCTGCTGCAACCCGCTGCGGAACTTCATCGAGCGGCCAGTAACCGTACCCAAGCTTTTGGTCCGAGCCGACGTCACCCAAAAAACGACCAGAATGGTCTGATAATAAAAAAGACACGGGCGGTGTCACTAACTCCGCCCTGTATAAAGAATACCCAAACGCGCAAACCATGATGAGCGCGACAGTGGCGAAAAGCCGCCGAAATCTCACGTGCCTCAGACTATTTACTAGCGCTTGGTGTAACAACTATTCTCGCCCCAGCCGAGAGGCCGAACTGCGACTCGTCATACATCATCTCTGCGCGCGCGGCGGGTTGAACAAATTGACCCTGAAACTGCGCCCGCGTACGGAAATAGAAATGGTAGGTACCCTTGGGCAAACTGTCGTAAAAGAAACTGACCTGATCATCGTCATAGGCCGCGTAACTCGCCGCTTGCGTCAATTCACCTTTGGTTTGCGCTTCTGGGTGTGCGGTTGCCAGGCGTGGATTCAAGGGTTCGAAGCCTGCGGCCAACGGCACCACAAGTGCAACATAATTTCGATCTTCTGAGGTAATCAACTCAACGTGTTCTTCGACAACCGTTCCAACCGGATAGCTAAGCGTTTTACCGGCGGAATCCAAAGGTTCACGCGTTGGTTCTTCGCCGGTTGCGCTCACCCTAATAGCCTCTCGATGCACAGAAAAGCCTTTGGCCATCGGCGCCACGTGGCTACCATCTTCTTTCAATATGTATTTAGATGTCACCTGAGCCATAACGGGTAACGTCGTCAATTTCGGCAGGGTGAATTCCATCAGGGCTGCTGATGTGCTGGCGAAATGGAGTAAAGGCGAACTCCCACCAACGCTAAGCGAGCGCTCTTCGCTTCCAACTTTCAAGCCAACTAATTGCTCAACACCACCTTCCGTCGGTTGCCACACAGCGCCCAACGCTAAGGTGGCCGCCACGTTCGCCTGGGTGCTCCCCCATCCAGCCGGACCGCCCAGGTTTACCAAGCCATCAATTAATATCTGTTTACGAATATTGTTAGGTTCGTTGGCAACGAGCGCCCTCGTCACTTCCGCTAAGGTCCGCGTTTCACTCGGCAAAATGAGAGGATTGCGGACCGATTTAGTCGCTTGTAGCCCACCATAAATCTCATTGCCTTTGTAGAGCCGCGTAATGAGTCCGTCCCATAATTTCTTATTAAGCGCAGTCAGGCTCGCGTTCGTGCCACGCTTATCGAGGCCTAATACGAATGCCACTTCTGCAAGACTCTCCAAACTCAAGGTATCCGCACGTCGGCTTAGCTCGGCCGCATAGGAAACATCCAGTTCACCCGCAGTTGCCAACGCACGCAAGGCCATCACACGTTCTGCATAGGCTTCACCGCTAATAAAATTCCGATAGTCAGAACGCAGGGCCTGTTTGAGACTGCCTTTTAAGCGCTCGAATATTTTTTCGTCCACTTGCAGATTGGCCGCACGTGTTTCAACTAAGAACTCGACTACCCAGGCCGTTAAAGACACAGAACCTGTTGAACCCGGCCAATAGGCAACCAAATTATTGTCATCAATGGTCGACGGAATCCATAACAGCACTTCGTCGACTATCTGTTTGATGTCCCGTCCGCCACTATTTTGCTGTGTTAGCGCTTTGAATTGCTTTGCTACCAGCGCGGCACGCGCACGACTTAAGCGTTGCTCAGTACAACCATACGGATATTCGACCAGGTAACTCAGTGCAGCGGCCAAACGCAATAGGCCAGGTTGATTGGAAAGTAAAACATCGCGCGTGAGCGTACCCGGCCTCACCTCGCCCACAATAGCGTCAAATTTTGTGGGCGCGTTGGCGTCGAGCTCCTTATATTCCTTAAGCACCACCGGCTCGCGATCTCGCCGTACAGGAATGCTTATTTCAAATGCATCGCGGGCTTTATCGCTGGTGCGCTCAATGCCCATGGAAAAGTCTAATTTTGCGGAATCTGGCGCGGTGTTAGGCACTTGAATATCATACTCAATGCGCTCAGCAATATTCTTATCGAGCTTGATTTGCCTTACTTTATCACCGGCAACGCTCGCGCCTTTTACTCTCACTTGCGCCGTACCCGCGCCGCCCTCGCCTTCTACTACGCGGGCAATTCCTATCGCTGTAAAATGATCCCCTTGGCGAACAAAACGCGGCAATGTAGGTTGCACGAGCACAGGGAGGCGAACTTGAATTTCACCCGTCGCAACACCGAAGCGATCCGGCCCACTCGCTGCCTTCGCCCGCACTTTAAAATTAGTTAGATTGTCTGGCAATGTGACCTTGACGGTTGCGACACCGTCAGCTCCTATTTTAATGTTAGGATTGAAATAGG
>JANOTC010000238.1:0-15275 GCA_031416175.1 Gammaproteobacteria bacterium | reverse complement strand
GGCCTGCGCCGAATACCTCGCTCGCGAAATTGGCCCTTTCACCTTATTTGCCACGCATTATTTTGAATTAACCGTCCTGCCGGACCGTATCGACAGCATCGCCAACGTGCATTTAACGGCGGCCGAACATGGCCATGGCATTGTGTTCCTACATAGCGTTAAACACGGACCCGCCAGTCAGAGTTATGGCTTGCAAGTGGCAGGGTTAGCCGGCGTGCCGCAAAAGGTTCTCGCCCATGCCCGCGAGCGCTTACTTGATTTGGAAAACAATGCGGTGACGCAAAACAACAAACGTCCGCAGCGACAACTCTCGTTATTTCCCGCCGAACCGGAACATGCCGTCATCGCAATGTTAGCGAAATTGCAGCCCGACAACCTAACACCTAAACAGGCCTTAGACGCGCTGTACAAATTAAAAGCAACGATCAAGAGCTAAGACGCAGCGGGCAAGTAATCTAGCGGATTTACTCCAAACGTACCTACAGGCAAGATTTTGCGAATACCGAGGTCCGTATCATGCTGCATCACATTCACCATTTTCGGCGCCGCATACGGTAACTTATCAGGCATAAGTACCAGCGCCACGCGTGGCCGCAAGCGCCATTCTCGATTCACCGATACCACAACACCCACCGCGCCAGAATTAAGCTCAACGAGGCTGCCAATGGGATAAATTCCCATGCATTGAATGAACTGTTCCAGCAACTCCGGGTGAAAATCCTTACCCCGCGCCGCATACATGATTTGTAGCGCATCGCTACAAGACACCGCCGCGTGATAAACACGGTCTGAGGTGATCGCATCATAACAATCGACAATCGCGCCGATTGAGGCGAATAAACCAATATGGTCACCCTCCAACCCCTTCATGTAGCCCGCGCCGTTAAACCGCTCGTGGTGTGAACGCACCACTTCAATAGACGCCGCCGGAATGCCGGAATGCGACTGAACAATCTCCACGCCAAGTGGCACATGCGTTTTGATAATGTCATATTCCGCTGGCGTAAGCCGTCCCGGCTTATTCAAGATCTCGTCCGGGACCTTTATTTTGCCAACGTCGTGTAACAGGGCACCCAATCCCAACAGATTGAGTTCTTGGACATTAAACTCAAGGTGTCGGCCAAACGTAAGCGCCAATATGCAAACGCGCATGGAATGCAGCACGGTGTATTCGTCACGCTTTTTTAGTTGCGCCAAACAGACCAAGGCATCGGGATTACGAATAACGCTTTCGACAATGTCCGCCACGGTCGACTTCGCATTGGCGGTGGGCAAAGAACGCCCTAAGCGCACATCGTCCATGATATTGAAGGCTAGTTCCCGGGTATGGCCGACGATCTCACGCGCACGCGGCAATTCCGCTTCTGTCGACACTTGGTCTTTGTAAAATGGTGCGTGTGGCGCACCCGACGTAAATTTCTTAAGCGCATCAAAGGTCGGCAGAATGGTAATAACCGACTCTGTCGGCACGCTGGAACCCGATGACCGCGACGTGGTTGAAGGCTTCCGCGTTGCGGGCGGTGCGACTGCCGGGGCCTCAGTATCAATAAAGACGAATTGACAAAGACTACGCAACTGCACCAACTCTTCGTCCGTGCTAATGGCAAAGCCTTGAAATAGAAATGGCGTACCTTGCCACGGACGATCAAGCTCCGAGACAACCATCCCAAGACGGAGATCCTGCACGGTGAGCTTTGTTTTCATGGTCGAAGATTTAGGTGAATCAAACCGGAATGCATGAGCAAATAGCTAATGGAGGACAGTGTGAAAGCCTGAGCAACCGTCGTGCCGGTTGGAAATTAAGCCCCGAGCATGTTTCCATGCCCGGGGCTTGCCCAAAAGTTATTGCCCTACGCCCGCTTTTAAAGTCAGGGCAGTCTTGATCTTAAGTGCCGCGACGTTAGCGGGAGCCGCTTGTACATACATTTCCTGAGCAAAGGTCTGGATATCGGCAGCGCGCTGTTTCATAGTGGACGTCAACTCTGTTCCGATCATTGGTAACGTCGGGTCGAGCGGGCTGGACAGCACTAATTCATTGAGGCCCGGCATACGCCCTGTTGTTTCCGGCGTGCCACCCGCGAACGTGCCCGGCATACCGAAGCGAACACGATGGAAGAAGCGCCAAGGCGCATCCCAAGCAATGTGTGGCAGATTCACGTTAGCCGTACCGGTCATGCCATCGTCGCCGTGACACCCAGTGCATACCCGCATGATTTCAACACCCGCTGCGTCTACAGGTCCGGCTATTAGGTCTGGCATTTCCGTGGAAGCGTATGCGCTACCGGCGGCCGCGTTCCCCAGCGCCGTGCCGTTCAGACCAACGGAAAGATACGCGCCGGTGTTATCCATCCCGGTCCGTAAGAAGGCGCCGATATCCCACAAATCCGCTTCAGCCAACAACGGACCATAACTATGGACGCTTACCTTTTCGTGGGTAACTGGCAGCCATGCGTTTCGGCCTTTCGACAAGAAACGGAAATAGTAGTCAGGAACTTCTCTACCGAGGCGTGCACGTAATTCTAGTAGGTTGTTCTGAAAGCCAAGTCCGCCCTTATAGTCGAAACCATGACAACTACTGCAAAGCCATTCGTTCTGCGGAGGTATATCAGGCAACCCTGGCTGCGTCGAACGGATCTTCATCAGTGGTTGAAGACCACCCGCAGGGGCCGCCACCTTGGTTTCTAACACCCAATTATCATACAGACGCCCGCCCCTCACCCAATCAGGCATCAATCCGCTCTGCGAATAGGCAAGCACATCCACCGCCACTTTTAGCGCCCCTTCTGTCAGTATTTCCGGAGTGGGATACCACTCTAATCCTGGCATCTTCGCGTTTGTCGAGGTTACGGACGTTAGATGGCCAAATCGCAATTTGTGCAGAACTTCAAAGGGTTCCTTGTTGGCAAACGTCTTCACGTCCTTCGGGTCCGTAGGCTTGTCGGCATGAATGACAACGCCCGTACCATCATCACCGTGACAGGATGCGCCACAACCGCCTTGCGAAACATACGTGTTGTCCTGACTTGGAGCACCGGGAAAATTGTAGAATTTGTAGCCATTTAGTTGATCTGCATTCTTTATGTCCGCAATCTTCTTCTGCGGATCAGAATTGGCAGTCGCCTCACTCTGCATCATGGTCACAAAATACGTTAGCGCATACAGCGCCTCCTCACTCGGTAAATATTGCCCAAAATCATGCCCAGGAATTTGCACACCATTCAAGGTGCCGGTGTCGATAACATCAAATATGGCAGCAGAATTTCCTAGCGTTTTTGGCGAACCCGCTACTGACGTTATGACACCTGAGATACCCGTGTAAAACGGGCTATTCGGGTCGCTAAACTGTCCAGCCGCCCCTACGTAGTCCCAGCCGTGACAGGCGACGCAGCGCCACGTATTTACGCCTTTTTGGGTGACGTTGGTCGCAGGCCAACTGACATTAGTCACCACACCGCCTGCTGGGTCGGCCGGTAAGCTCGCCGGTGGCGCAGGAAGGGTCCCGTCCGAGTCCGTTGCCCAGAACTTATCGTAAATGAGCCCGCCCCAGGCAAGATCTACGTTAGTCAAATCGTTTAATTTCACTGCATCAAATACCGCGCTAGGCACCACGGTTTGCGCTCTCTTTTGCAGCGCAGCGGAATTCTTAGCCTTCGCCGTCGGCGCGGAATCAGAACACCCAGTCTGGACTGCCGTCGCGGCTAGTGCCAGGATTAATGGAATTAATATGCGCGTCATCTCGTATTCCCCCACTCATCAAATTATTGCGATCCCTCTACGTACACCCAACACCCGTCCAATGTCGCGTCCATCAAGTGGATAGCGTGCGCGGCTTCGCTGAATTCTTGATTATTAACTGGTGAAACTTCTACAGAAATGAATACCGCGCCGTTGCGTGTCGTGATAGCACTCATTTTGTTGCTCACCACGCCCGCTCTTTATGCGCGCTAGCGTACGGTGTTGCCGGCGCGAGAATGATACGGTGGACATCCAGTGTACCGATGTAAACAGGGCGAATCGCCCGTTAAGACAACAGAAGGTTAGTCTCATGAAACGAGAAACGGGCCGTGCTTAATCAGCAAGCGGTGAACGCAGACCTGAGGCCGATCGTCCTCATCACCGGCGTCACCGGTAACCTCGGCCGTTCGCTCGGCAAGGCGCTCGGCCACCACTATCGTGTTGTCGGGCTTGACCGTAAGTCAAACGACCCCGAGTTCACCGTGTTCGAGGTCGACTTAACTTCCAATACTTCGGTCGACCTGGCATTGAACAAATTCCGCGACGCGTTCGGTTCGCGCATCGCCAGCGTCATTCACCTCGTCGCGTATTTCGACTTTACCGGCGAGGACAATCCACTTTACCAATCCGTCAATGTCGAGGGCACGCAGCGGCTTCTGCAGAAATTGCAAGGCTTCGAATGCGAGCAATTCATCTATGCGAGCACGATGTTAGTTCACGCACCGTGCCACCCTGGCGAGCGCATTAACGAGCAGCAGCCGATTGAACCGAGCTGGGCGTATCCGAAATCGAAGGCCGCCGCCGAGACGGTGATTCGTGCAGAGCACAAACACATACCGTACGTCATTCTGCGGTTGGCTGGTGTTTACGACGAGCATTCTACGGTGCCCACGATGGCTCAACAAATGGCGCGGATCTTTGAACGCGACGTGCTGAGCTATTTCTATTCAGGCGATATGCTCGTCGGTCAGGCAATGATCCATCGCGACGACATGGTTGAAGCGTTTCGCCGCGCCGTGGATCGCCGTGCAGTGTTGCCGGCTGAAACCGCGCTCCTCATCGGCGAGTCCCATGCGATGGGTTACGACGCGCTCCAAGACGAACTGGGTTATCTCATGCATGGTGTGGATGATTGGCCAACAATGCGCGTGCCAAAACCCCTCGCCGCCGCCGGTGCGTGGGCGCACGGTAAGCTCGAACCGGTCATCCCTGACGCCATCGACGGCGGCGAAGCACCGTTCATTAAGCCCTTCATGATTACCATGGCCGACGACCACTACGCGCTCGACATCAAGCGTGCTAACGATGTGCTCGATTGGAAGCCACAGCACCGATTGAAAGACGAACTACCGCGGCTCGTCGCCGCGTTAAAAAAGGACCCGGCCGGTTGGTATGAAACCAATGGCGTCACGCCGCCAAACTGGCTCAGTGAAGCCGACGACTTGGGCAAAAATCCGGAGAAACTGCGAGCTCGCTACGAGACAACGATCAGGACGGAGCATAGCGCCAACCGCTGGACGCATTTCGTTAATGTTGGATTGGGCACTTGGCTTATCACGCAGCCGTTGTTAATCAATGTTGAAGAACCGCTGTTGCGTTGGACCGAAATAATCCTAGGTGCGATGCTCATCGTTGGCGCTGTTCTAGCGCTATCGTGGCGCGCGCGATGGGCGCGCTGGCTGTGTGCCGGAATCGGCGCATTGGTGATGGGCATCCCTTTCTTGTTCGCGACGGAGAATGCCGCCGCTTATCTTTCCGACACGCTCGTCGGTGCGCTTATCTTTGGCTTTGCCGTCTGTACCAAGCCCGAGCCCGGCCCCTCGATGTTCGCTGTGCTCAGCGGGCCCGTGGTGCCACCGGGTTGGAGTTACAACCCATCCGATTGGACACAACGTTTGCCCATCATCGTGTTGGCGATCCTTGGCCTCTACGTCTCGCGCTACCTCGCTGCTTACCAACTCGGCTACATACCCGATGTATGGGATCCGTTCTTCGCCGGTTCGCCCGGCGACCCGCAAAACGGTACCGAAGAAATCATTACGTCATGGGTTTCCACAGCCTGGCCCGTGTCCGACGCCGCCGTCGGTGGCTACACCTACCTCCTCGAAATACTCACAGGTATCGTCGGCTCGCGCATGCGCTGGCGCACCATGCCTTGGTTGGTCGTGCTGTTCGGCTTGATGATTGCACCACTCGGCATAACATCAATCTTCTTCATCATTATCCAGCCAGTAGTCATCGGCACATGGAGCATCATCGCGCTCATTGGCGCGATTGCAGTCCTCGTTCAAATCCCATACTCACTCGACGAACTGCTCGCAACGCTGCAGTTCCTGCGCCGTCGCGCACAGGCCGGTCAAAACTGGCTACGCGTGCTTTTTGTCGGCGACACCGATGAGATGCCAGCGATGGGAAAAGTTGACTCCAAATCCGACTCGTATGCCGATGAGTTCGACCAATCACCGGGCGTCGTGATCAAGAAAATGGTTGGCGGCGGCGTCAGCTTACCGTGGTCTTTGGCGTTAACCGCACTTATCGGATTGACACTGTTGTTCACGCGAATGACGCTCGGCGTCGATGGCAGCATAGCGAACGCCCACCACGTGATCGGTTCGCTCGTTTTAACCGTCGTATCGATCTCCGCAGCTGAAGTTGCGCGCCCGGTGCGATACCTCAATGTTCCACTCGGCGCCGCGTTAATGGGTACACCCTTCATGTTGAGTGCAGACATGGTGACGACCGTCGTCAGTGTGGTCTCAGGCGCAGCGCTGATCGTACTCAGCATCCCCCGCGGCCCGATTCGTGAGCGCTACGGTAACTGGAATCGCTGGATAATTTGATCGATTTCGCGAAACATCAACCAACCTTAGGAAAACACAAGGAGAGTCCCATGAAAATCATGAAAGTAACCAAGAGCGCCAAAGAAAATTGTGATCATTTGTCTCACCGCTATGTTTTGGCGGCGGCACTTTTTGTTTTGCTCCTGGCTGCCGTCGATCACGACGCCTTCGCGCAAGACGGCGCTGGCTTGCGCGCCTACGGCCCGGGCGGCCCCGCACCCGCCATGCAGGAAGCGGCCAAGGTATTCGAACAGAAAACCGGCATCACGGTCGCCGTTACCGCAGGGCCCACCGCCGACTGGATTGAAAAAGCCAAACTCGACGCGGATCTAATCTACAGCGGCTCGGAAACCATGATGACTGACATCGCCCAAATGATGCCGACGCAAATCGACGAAACCCGCGCCGAGCCTTTATACCTGCGTCCGTTTTCGATTTTAGTGCGTCCCGGCAACCCAAAGCAGATTCGCGGCTTACGCGATTTATTTCGACCAGGCTATCGCGTCTTGGTGGTGAACGGCGCGGGCCAAAACGGCGTCTGGGAAGACGCGGCAGGACGCCAGGGCGACATCGAATCCGTGCGGGCCCTACGCAAAAATATAGTGAAATTCGCGAAAAATAGCGCGCTTGCCAAGCAAGCCTGGATCGACGATGCATCGTTAGATGTCTGGCTGATTTGGAATATTTGGCAAGTTGCTAATCCCACACTGGCGGATACTGTCGCGATTGAAAAACAGTACCGGATTTATCGCGACACTGGCATTGTCGCCACCCATCAAGGCGAGCAAAAATCCGCAGCCAAACAATTCATCGAGTTTTTGAAATCCGCTGAGGGCGCAGCGATTTTTCAGAAATGGGGATGGATCACGCCGGAGAAAAAATTGCGGACGATGCGGTGGTGATGTTTTGGCCCCCACCCTGGCCGCAAAGCCGGTTTCACACTCAACAGGCCCACTACGTGGGCCTGTTACTGCGCAGATTCAACGCTTTGTGCGACCGTAGCAGAGGGCTAAAGAAAAGTCCGGGCTTAACAAGTATGTTAGCTGTCAAACAGACTATGGGGTTTTTAAAGCATACGCTGTACCTTCATTTCATTGAAAGGAAAAATACTCATGAGCTATTTGGATCGCGACACTTTTGGTATGTATAAGTCCAACGACGAAACAGAATCTGGCCCTGGCCCCTCGTTAATGGGTGCCAATACGTTAATTGGCAACGATGTCTATAATCACAAAGACGAAGATCTTGGCGATATCAAGGAAATAATGTTGGATATGCGCAGTGGAAAAGTTGCATATGCTGTATTGTCATTTGGTGGGTTTTTAGGGGTTGGCGAAAAATTATTCGCGGTGCCCTGGAACGCATTGACACTGGACACCATAAATGAACGTTTTATTTTGAACGTGGAAAAGACTCGCTTGGAAAATGCGCCCGGTTTCGACCAAAAGGATTGGCCTGATATGGCAGATCCGGCTTGGGCTGCTGAAGTCCATTCATATTATGGAACCCAGCCATATGACGAACCATTGGGTAATAAGAAATCCAATATCTCCCCGAATCTTTAGCATTGGTTAAACGTTGAGGGGGGGTTAATTCTGCTTGGCTTTTCGACGCAGATAGGCATACGACTCAAGGCCGTTGGCTTTAGCGGTTTCTATCACGCTGCAAAGGTTCGCGCTCAAATCGACTCCGCAAAACTCGGAACTCCGCATAATTTCGACCAATCACAAATGGACGAATCGCACTTTCCATATTGTTGTTGGTGTTGGGGCGGTAGACATTGAAAATGCCTGACGCAGCACGAAAGCTACGTCAGGCATTCCGCAAATGCATCCTACTTCTTGTCGGGGCTGATTGCAGCGTCTTCAATAATGAGTGGATAGATATAGCCTGCGCCAAAGTCTTTGTTCAACGCGACTTTGCCGACAATTGTGACTTGGTCGCCGACCGCGGCGGTCTGCATGCTGGTGACCGTTACGTCGTTATTTCCCTTCCCACCCGTGCCATCTTGAATATGAAGAAAATTCTTATTCATGATGCCATTGTTAACTTTTACCACTTTGCCCTTGAATTGCACTTGTTTGCCGCCCAATTGCGCTTTTTCCACATTCAACGCTTCCACTGTTTTTTGCGTCGGCTCTTCAGCAAATGCGGTGCCGCTGGCAAGAATTGTCGCAGCAAACGTTGCAGCCAATACTTTTCTTAAAAACATGAATTGAGTCCTCAGTGATTTAGGTTAGTGGCGCCACCTTAGCAGGCCCGGGAATCAGGGTCAAAAATTCCTGGCACAGTCACTCAAGGGGCCGATTTCTGCACCGTCGGTTCCACCAAATCAGCGGCTGTCACGGGAATTTTTGTCTCGCCTTTGGGCACTGGGAACGCCAATTTTTTTGCCCCGCGACGCTCTAACAAATCGGCTACCGCGTTGCGGTTGAATTTGCGCGAAATAAACAAAGCGCTTTCGCCACCACGGGTCGTCGCGTCAATGGGTAGACCTTTGGCCAACAAAACTTCGGCCATGGGCATGTTGCCCGTCCTAGCGGCAAGCATGAGTCCATTCCAGCCTTCTTGCGTCGTTGTACCCACTGTGGCTCGATGACTTAACAAAGCTGTAAATAGCGGTGAATTCCCCTTGTCCACGGCAAATAATAACGGTGTCCAACCTGCATGATTGCTCGCATTGACGTTCGCTCCCGCATCGACTAACGCAGTCGCAATCTGTTCGCGGCCATCTCTTACGGCAAGCATTAGCGGCGACATTCCGGCTGCTGTAGCGATATTAGGATCTGCACCACCCTCTAACAGCATTTTTGCCAAACGGGAAAATCCGTTTTCGACCGCAATCAATAGCGGCGTATCGCTATAGGCATTTCTTAAATTAGTGTCAGCACGCCCGTCTAGCAACGCACGTGTGGTTGATAATTCGTTAAATTTGCAAGCCAAATGCAGGGCCGTATCGCCACTATCCGCTTGTGCCGCATTCACTTTAACGCCGTTTTGCAAAAGCTGAGTCACCACGGCAGTCAAACCATCGCGTGCGGCGATTTGCAGAGCCGTATAGCCCGTTTTGTCCGCGAGTTCCGTCCTGGCGCCTGCCTTAATCAGCAGTTCAACAATCGCCGTAAAGCCGCGCAATGTTCCGAGAATGACCGGCGTACGCCCCAACGACTCTCGCGCATTAATATCAGCCCGATTATCGATCAAAATCCTAACAATAGGCTCGTACCCTTTCGAAATGGCAAGGTGCAACGGCGCGTCTTGGTTCTTGTTCAGCAGATTAGGGTCAGCGCCCGCTTGTAACAGCAGACTCAACGTGCCTTTTCGATTTGCCGCCGCTGCCAAATGCAGCGCCGTATCACCGCCGTTATTAATCGCGTCACGTTCGACTTTACTCGCCAGCAACGCCTTCAGCGCCTCAATATTGCCTAAACGCGCGGCTTCCATCAGGGCCGTATAGCCGTTCCCGTCACGCGCATTGACATTGACGCCTTCACTGATTAATCGCGTGATCGCGCTACCGTTATTGCGCATGGCCGCCCAACGCAGGGCCGTTTCACTGTCCGGCGGCGCGGTTTCGGTTTTCTTTTGCAACGCATCAAGCAAACTCAATTCTTCTTGTTCGAGATTTTTGAGTTTTGTTTTCGCGACCGGATCATTTTGATCAGCCGCCTTTTTAAACCAAATGAGCGCCTCTGCCCGGCTTTGCGCCACCCCCGCGCCCGCTTGATACATGAACCCAACATTATATTGAGCGCGCGGGTGGCCTTGCTTAGCCGCCGCAAGAAAATACTCAAACGCCTGTTTGGAATCTTTCTCTACCCCTTTACCGTTGCGATAGAGACGGGCGAGATTGTAAAGCGCATTGGCCTCGCCTTTGTCAGCAAGGGGTTTCCAAAGGCGCAGGGCTTGGGCATAATCGCCGGCTCTGGCGGCCATTACACCCGACTCAAAATCACCTGCCATAGCAGTTACGGGCAGAAGGGCGCAAAATAGCGCCAACGCGGCAAGAAACATTCGACTTCGCGGCATAGTTAGCTGTACAGGTCACGATTTCTTTTATCTTAACATGTCCGCAGGCGACTGCTCGTTCTGCGCGGCGCAATTCCCAGGAGGGGGGGATGAAACTACACGAATATCAAGCCAAGACGCTCATGCGCGAATATGGGATTCCTACACCGAATGGCTACGTCGCCTTTAATGCCAACGAAGCCATGGAAATGGCCAATCGGCTCGGCGGCACGGGCTGGGTCGTTAAGGCGCAAGTTCACGCCGGTGGGCGAGGCAAGGCAGGCGGGATTAAACGTGTCGACTCCATCACGGAGGTCGGCGCGGCAGCCGATCGCTTGCTGGGGCGCATGTTGATAACGCCGCAATCTGGGCCAAAGGGCCAACCTGTTAATGCACTGTTGATCGAACAACCGGCTGAATTCACGCGCGAACTGTATGTCAGCGTCTTGGTGGATCGCGCACGCGAAAGAATTGTGTTGCTGGCATCCGACGCCGGCGGCATGGATATCGAGGAAGTGGCGGCACGCACGCCTGAACGAATTTTCAGTGTTAGCGCCGATTTAATCGCCGGACTACAACCGTTTCATTGTCGGCAATTGGCCTTTCGACTGGGTTTATCCGACAGTCAACTCGGCCAGTTTACCCGCCTTTCAATGAGCTTGTATAAGCTATTTTGCGAAAACGACCTGAGCCTCCTGGAAGTAAACCCATTGGCGATTCTCGCATCAGGCGAGTTAATCGCCCTGGACGGGAAAATTGAAGTCGACGATAACGCCCTATTCCGGCAAAAAAAGCTTGCCGCAATGCGTGATCGTGGCCAAGAAGACGCACGTGAAATCGCCGCTATGGATCACGGCCTCAACTACGTTACCTTGCGCGGTAATATCGGCTGCATGGTAAACGGTGCGGGCTTAGCCATGGCCACCATGGACCTCATCAAACTGCAAGGCGGCGAACCCGCCAATTTCCTAGACGTGGGCGGCGGCACAACAGCGGACAAAGTGGCAGAGGCACTGCGAATTATTTTGTCCGATGACCAAGTGGAGGCGATTTTGGTCAACATATTTGGCGGCATCGTTCGTTGTGATCTGATCGCGGAAGGCATTATTCAAGCGGCACGGACGGTAGAATTACGGGTGCCTGTCGTGGTGCGTTTAGAAGGCACTAACGCACAAGAAGGTCGACGTCTCTTGGAAGAGAGCGGCTTGCGCATTTATAGCGCAGAAGGCTTAGCAGAGGCCGCCAGAAAAGCCGTTAATGCGGCAAGGGGGAAGCTGTAATGGCCATTCTCGTAGACAAGAACACAAAAGTTATTTGCCAAGGCTTTACGGGCAATCAAGGGACTTTCCATTCCCAGCAAATGATTGCCTACGGAACAAAATTTGTTGGCGGGGTAACGCCGGGGAAAGGCGGCCAAACCCACCTAGATCTGCCCGTATTTAACACCGTACGCAATGCCGTGGAAAGTACCGGCGCCAATGCCTCCGTTATCTATGTGCCCGCCGCTTTCGCCGCCGACGCCATCTTGGAGGCCGCCGAAGGCGGTATCGAACTGATCGTTTGCATCACCGAAGGCATCCCCGTTCAAGACATGGTGAAAGTGAAAGGCGCACTGAAATTCTACAAAACAAAATTGGTCGGCCCCAACTGCCCTGGCGTCATCACGCCAGGCGAATGCAAGATTGGCATCATGCCTGGACCCATTCACATGAAAGGTTCCATCGGCATCGTTTCGAGATCCGGCACACTGACCTATGAAGCCGTCCATCAAACAACGGCAGTCGGCTTAGGTCAAAGCACGTGCGTCGGCATCGGCGGCGATCCAATTCACGGTCTAGACTTTATCGAGTGCTTGGAAATGTTCGAGCAAGACCGCAAGACCAAGGGCATTATCATGGTGGGCGAAATCGGTGGAACAGCCGAAGAAGAAGCGGCTGACTATATTAAGCGTCATGTCCGCAAACCCGTCATTGCCTATATTGCAGGCATGACCGCGCCACCGGGAAAGCGCATGGGCCACGCGGGCGCGATTATCGCGGGTGGCCAAGGCACCGCGAAGGGTAAATTCATGGCATTGCAGGCAGCCGGTGTGGCAATTGTTCGTTCTCCGTCCGAACTCGGTGCGCGGATGTTGGAGTATTTTAAGGGTTAGTCCTTGTGTTAACCACGCTACGGGTCGCGATGGCCCAACTCAACTTTAAAGTCGGCGACGTGGCTGCCAACGTCGCCAAAATTAAAGCCGCCATTTGCGAAGCGCGCGATAGCCAGGGTGCGCATTTAGTCGTATTTCCCGAATTGAGCGTAACCGGTTATCCCCCGGAAGATTTGCTGCTTCGGCCAGGTTTCCACGCGCAAGTCTTGACTGCGTTAGCCGAAGTGGTCGCAGCGAGTGTCGGCATAGATGTTATTGTCGGCCATCCACGTCGATGCGACGGCCACTTGTATAACGCCGCGTCCTGGATTCGCGATCAACAGGTCATCGCTGTTTACGACAAACAAAAACTCCCCAACTACGGCGTGTTCGATGAGCAGCGTTATTTTAGCGCGGGGACTAAAGCATGCGTCGGCGAGATTCAGGAAGTTCCTGTGGGCATTACCATTTGCGAAGACATTTGGTACCCCGAGCCAGCCCAGCGGGCCGTTAAGGCAGGCGCACGCCTGATCGTTAATCTCAATGCCTCGCCCTTTCACTTAGGCAAGCTGGCCGAACGCGAAGCCGTCGTGGCGGCGCGCGCGCGCGAAAACAATGTGCCGATCGTCTATGCGAATTTAGTTGGCGGTCAGGACGAACTCGTATTCGATGGTGCGTCTTTCGTGTTAGAAAAAGATGGGCAGCCTGTTTACCGAATGGCATCCTTTGTTGAAGCGATTTCAGTCGCCGATTTCACTTACAATGGCGAAACTGTGAAGGCGACGCCTGGGGCGGTATTTGACCATCTAGAACAGGACGAATCCGCTTATGACGCACTCGTCCTTGGCGTGCGCGACTACGTGCGTAAAAACGGATTTCGAGGTGCTGTGCTAGGTATGTCCGGCGGTATCGACTCTGCACTTACCCTCGCGATTGCCGTTGACGCGCTAGGCAGTGAAAATGTAGAAGCAATCATGATGCCCTACCGTTACACCGCCGCAATAAGCTTGGAAGACGCGCAAGCCTGCGCAACCGCACTCAAAGTCAAATACAGTGTTATTTCAATTGAACGCAGCGTAACGGCTTTTCAAGAAACCTTAAAAGACGCCTTTGCCGGCGCACCCACTGACGTAACCGAGGAAAACATTCAAGCGCGTTGTCGTGGCCTTATACTGATGGCCATTTCTAACAAACAAGGAAAAATGGTCCTAACCACCGGCAACAAGAGCGAAATGGCGGTCGGCTATGCCACGCTTTATGGTGACATGGCAGGCGGATTCGACGTCCTCAAAGATGTGCCCAAAACTCTCGTTTTTCGCTTATCCGAGTTCCGCAATCGTCGCCAACACGTTATTCCCCAGCGCATTATCGACCGACCACCGAGCGCCGAGTTACGTCCCGACCAAACCGATCAAGACAGCCTTCCGCCGTACGATATCCTTGATGCGATATTAGAGCGATATGTCGAGCGCGACATGTCGACAAAAGACATTGTCGCGGAGGGATTTGATCGGGAGACGGTGATTAGGGTGGCTAAAATGGTCGACCGCAACGAATACAAACGCCGCCAAGCCGCGCCTGGGGTGCGAATCACACCACGCGCGTTTGGCAAGGATCGGCGCTACCCCATCACTTCAGGATATACTGAGCCAATTGAAATTCGGTCTAATTAACGATTTAACTGCGAGGACACGCAATGAAGAAGATTGAAGCCATTATCAAACCATTTAAGTTAGACGACGTCAGAGAGGCCATGTCGGAAATCGGCATCACCGGCATGACGGCAACGGAAGTGCGCGGGTTTGGTCGGCAGAAAGGCCACACAGAATTGTATCGTGGCGCAGAGTATGTGGTCGATTTTCTGCCAAAAATCAAACTTGAAATTGTCTGTTCCGACGAACAAGTGGATCGCTGTGTAGAAGCCATCGTAAACGCGGCCCGCACTGGAAAAATTGGTGACGGAAAGATTTTCGTTTTCCCCGTCGAGCGCGTTGTTCGAATTCGTACCGGCGAAGAAAACGCCGAGGCCATTTAGGCCATCAAGCGGGCCACACGGATTCAGGCCTCGCGCACTCCGAAAATGCGCGAGGCAAATGGCTAAGGCCAATACGGTCCGCGCCCATTCCACCAATCTAGTGAAGAAAGTCACTCGCGCGGGCAATCCCCACTATACCGACCAATATCCAGAATGCGTTCAACACGGTGTACGCGGAGTCTTTTTTCAAGATCGCACACCACGTCAACATAATCGCGTCTATGGTATTGAAAATCCAAACGAACATAAAAGGGCTATCAGGTCCCATCCAACTGACCAGACTGAAACTAAAAACCCGCATTAAGACGCCAACCATTTCAATGGTTTTTATGTTCGCCGAAATGTACCCGTTTACCGCGACAATGACCACATCACACCCCTGACTTGTTTTAAACCAACCCATGACTCTCGGCGCTACGCCCGGAACGATTCTAGCATTGATCCCATATGTGACACAGACTCAACTATAATGAGGCGCTTTGCCCCGATATAGAGTTAACCAACATGAACGAAAACGACCGCAACC
>JANOTC010000237.1:0-3873 GCA_031416175.1 Gammaproteobacteria bacterium | reverse complement strand
CCCGGCCTTGATCTGAATGTCTTTGCCAGCATCAATCGAAACCGTGGAAGTTACTTTTTCATTCAAGTTACCTTCGACTGTGGCGTGCTTGTCACCACCCACTTTTTCCATACGGTCCTTAATGACCATTTCGTGGCGGTTGTTGCCAATCCATTCCAGCAAGTCGTTTTTGATAAACACATCCTGATTCTTCTCAGCATGTATAAATACCTGTTCGCTGCCTTTTTTGTCTTCAAAGCGGAGCTCGTTAAATCCGCCGCCGCCCTTGGTGGCGTTGCTTTTGAGCGTCGAACGGCTTGCCTGATCGGGCAATTTATACGGGGGCATGGTGTCGGCATTGTAAACACTGCCGGTCACCAACGGCTGGTCGGGGTCCCCTTCCAAGAAACTAACAACCACTTCCTGCCCGATACGCGGAATAAAGATTTGCCCCCAACGCTTACCCGCCCATGCCTGTGACACGCGTACCCAACATGAACTCGACTCATCGTCTTTGCCCACTCTGTCCCAATGAAATTGCACCTTGATGCGACCGTATTTGTCGGTCCAGATTTCCTCGCCCGCCTTACCTACCACAATGGCAGTTTGCGGTCCATTGACGATGGGCCGGGGTGTGACGCGTTCGGAGCGATAGGTGTGCTCTTTGCCCATCGCGGTGAACTGACAGTCGAAAAATGGCTCCGGCTTCTCGGGTTTTGTTGCTTTCTCGGGTTCGAAGTCTTCGGAAACTACGGTGTATTTAGCTGAAACTACGAGATATTCGCGATTCTGGTCAGCACGCGCATGTTCCGCTAGTTTGAATAATCCACCTGGGACAACGCCCCGTGCAGTACTACTCGCGGCAACGCGTTCGTAGCCTGATTGAATCGACTCGACCGCGATTTGGGCTGCCGTCTCACCCTCTTTGCGCTCGACATACAAACCGGGGAAATCGAATATCTCATGACCAATTTCATCGTGTTTGCGCACGACCTTTGATTTGACGAGCAAATTTCCGCTCGGCTTTTCGAAGTCGAACGCCGTCAAGGAGTACTCGTCGGAAAGAATCCTTCCTCCCGTTAACCAGCGATAGGTGACTTCGCCTTGCAGCATCGCCTTATCGTCATCGGGCCCTATGGTCAGGACTTCATATCCGGGAATAACCGTGTGCGCGGAATAGGAGTCCGCCAGAACTAAGGTGTGACGTCCGCCGGCGTGTTTGAAGAAATAATAAATGCCAAACCGTTCCAATAACCGGCTGACGAAATCAAAATCGGATTCCCGATACTGCACGCAATAGGGCAAAACCGGGTAGGTGGCCGAGAGCGAGCCGAAGTCGAAATCAGCGATTGAGTATTTCTCAAAAATCGCTTTCACGATATCGACAGCGGTTTTTTCCTGAAAAATGCAACAGTCAGCCGTCCGCGTTAGGAACCAGAGCCACGGCCGTACGGTGGCCTGATAACTCGAATGCCTTCCATGCCGCCCTGTCAACGAAAAACGGGTCACGATCCCATTGAATTCGCGCTCACCCGCGTCAGGTAACCCCAGCCTAACGGAAACGGGCTTGCCGAGAACATCGTCAATTTTGATGTCCGACTTCTCGCTGAGCAGATCAACCTGATATTCGCTCAGTCGACCCAATTGCTCACTGCCAACCATGCGCTGGAACAGGAGAACGTTGGGGCCCAGCTTACTGGAAATACTGACGCTTCGATTGTCTTGGGTTACTGGCATGAGCGGACACGTGTTGGAATTTTGGACATACACTGCGTTTCGGGGCAGTACTTAGGGCAGTCGCCGTACGCGCCAACCGCATTATCCGGCGGAATCATCACACACTTCTACAATAGAAACAACCGGTTCTCAGCAGCGTACTACAGCCCACCGGCAAGTCGCGCGGGCCGACCACCGCCATGCTGTTTTTAGTCAGCAGTAACGCTAGAATAAGGTCCAACGTGTCGAATCAATCCGTATCCAGGAAGGCGTTTATGTCGGATCCATTTGAAAGCGCCCGAACCTTGCACCACGCAGGCGAGTTTGCATTGGCAATACCCCTGTACCAGCAGATAATAGAACTCGACCCGACGCATTTCCGGGCGCACAACAATCTTGGCGCCTGCTGCGACGAACTGGGACAGTTAGATCAAGCCGAAATCGCATTCAGGAATGCGTTGGCACTTATGCCGGACGAGGCGCCGATTGCCCAAAATCTCGGACGCATTCTGCACAAGCTGGCACGTAACGAGGAAGCCGAACAGGAATATCGGCGGAGTATTAAACTCGACCCCCTGCGGGCGGACACGTATTACAACCTCGGCCGACTACTGCAAGACCAAAACAAGGCATCGGATGCGGCGGATATGCTTCACGAAGCCACGCGACTCAATCCAGAGCATGTCGCGGCCCAAAGCGTGCTCGCGGACTTGCGCTACGACCAACAGATGCTGGAGCCCGCGCTGGCGCTCTATCGACGGGTAATCGACCTCACGCCGCACGACGCCTATTCACACTTTCACGTCGGCAAAGTGCTTGAAACGCTGCAGCGCAATGATGAGGCCATTGAAAGTTACCGCCGCGCGGCAGGGATCGACAAGGAGTCGACAGCCGCGAGGGAGGCACTGGCGCGAACGTTCCACAAAGCAGGCCGACATAGCGAAGCCGTGTCGTCGTTAAATGACTGGCTCACACAGGATCCAGAGAGTCCACTCGCCGCACACATGCTCGCTTCACTCGGCGCCAGCGACACACCTGACAGGGCCAGTGACGGTTATGTTCGCGACACGTTTGATCGGTTCGCCCATGACTTTGACCATACACTGGAAAAACTGCAGTACCAAGCGCCGCAATTAGTGGAACAAGCCATGAAGGGCCATTACGGTGAACCCGCCGGCAATTTGCGCGTGCTCGACGCGGGCTGCGGCACGGGTTTGTGCGGGCCGTTGCTGCGCCCTTACGCCCAATCGCTGGCCGGAGTAGATTTGTCGCCAGGCATGCTCAAACTTGCGCACGCGCTTGAAGTCTATGATGACTTGGTCGAGGACGAACTGACTCGCCATTTCTCGGCGCACGATTCAAAGTTTGACGTGATCGTGTCGGCCGACACCTTCTGTTACCTTGGCAAACTGGACGCGCCCTTCTTTGCAGCCGCGCAGGCATTGAAGCCCGGTGGCTTTCTCGCTTTCACGCTGGAACAACATGCGGGGGCCAGCGAATACCATTTGCAGGCTAACGGCCGCTACTCGCACGCCGAGCCGTACATTCACGCCATGTTAGAACAGGCTGGGTTCACTCATGTTGACGTTGACTACCAAACGCTGCGTATGGAGGGCGGCAAGCCCGTCGCAGGGTTTGTTTTTAGCGCCACGGCGGGCCCTAATAATGGTGCAGAGTAGGACGGCTAACGAAGAGGCTCAGAAGTAGCTGTGTCTACTGAAAATCAAGAGTTTCTCGTATCGTCACGGATAGAGGCAGCAAAGGGTCTGTGGCCGCGCGAGCATTTTGCAAGGCTCTACAGCCAGTTTTCCACCGCCAAACCGGACACGCGTTGGAATTCGCCTGTATTGGCAGTTACCACAGTGAGCTTGTGTGCCATCGCCTGTGCGGCGATCCACAGATCGTTCGGGCCGATGGGGGTGCCCTGTTTTTCTAACTGATCGCGGATTTCGGCATAGTGGCGGTCGACCGGTTCTTCCAGTGGCAGAATGTTCATCGCCGATAACACCGCTTCCATTTGAGCCTTCAGCTTCACTGACCCTTTCTTTTCGGCACCAAACCTAAGCTCGGCGGCAACGACAATACTCGTGCAGAGGCTGTGTTCGCCTTCGACTTTGATACGGTCGACGACGATTCCAGTTGGTTGCCGGATAATGTGCGACACGATGTTCGTGTCCA
>JANOTC010000236.1:0-3413 GCA_031416175.1 Gammaproteobacteria bacterium | reverse complement strand
CCAAGCGCACACCCAAGTTTTTCTCCAACGCGCTAATGGCGCGGCTCACCGCCGATTGCGTGACTTCAAGATCGCGGGCGACGGCAGAAAAACTGGCGCGCTCGGCGACACGCACAAACGTGCGAAGTTGCGTTAATTTGTCCATTTAGGCATTTATGCGCGACTGGCATAAGCGATATAACTCGGTGATGGATTCTGTGGGCGTTCGCATCGGGCTACACTCTGAACATGGGTAAACGCCCATAGTATTCCATTCTTAACCGTGTCAAAAGATGAGGTTCTACCATGAAGAAGGTTTTGTTTGTGTTGACTAGTCATGATCGCAAGGGTAACACCGGGCAAGCAACCGGCTTTTACTTGCCAGAAGCGGCCCATCCGTGGGCGCAATTGCAGGGGCAAGGGATCGAAGTGGATTTCGTCAGTCCCAAAGGGGGGCGGCCGCCCATGGATGGAGCCGACGAACCTGATGCTATCAGTAAAAAATTCTTGGCTACAAATGACGTTATGACGAAGCTGGGTAACACGCCAAATCCGACGCAAGTGACGGCCTCAGACTACGCAGGAATTTTTTTCGTGGGGGGGCATGGAACCATGTGGGACTTTCCAAACGACGTAGACTTAACGGCGTTAGCGGCCAAAATTTATGAGTCGGGTGGTATCGTTGCGGCGGTCTGTCATGGACCCGCCGCTTTAGTTAATCTCAAATTATCGGACGGGCAGTACTTAGTCGATGGCAAGCGGGTTGCCGCGTTCACCGATGATGAAGAGCGTGCTGTCAAACTCGATGGCGTGGTGCCTTTTTTGTTGGCGTCTGCATTGCAACGCCGGGGCGCCATCCACGTTCCTGCAGCCAATTGGCAAGAGAATGTAGTGGTCGACGGGCGTTTAGTGACTGGCCAAAATCCGGCGTCGGCAGAGGGTGTTGGGCGCGAAATGGCTAGACTCCTTCGCGCGTCCATTCCAGCTCAGGTGTAAATGTAAAAGCTCCTGGAGTACGGCTTGCTGCCCTAGTTTCGATGGGTCTCTAATTTGCTCATCCGGTCGCGTCGTCTCGCATAGTTTTTGCTGGACGACGCGACGGTGTTCCGCTAACGCTTGTCCGCTCTAGCCAAATCATTCAATGTCCAATCATGCTCAAAAAAATCGATAGTGACCGCATGGCTCGCTAGCCATACACGTTGGGCTTCTGGCAGATAAGGTTTGACGAACTCCAATTGACCGAGTTCGTCGCCGTGAAATAGATGGCCGTCTTTTTTCATTATCCATGCTAACGTCGCCGTGTTTTTTTCTGTGTCTAAGCGAAAGCCTTTTCCCGGGTTGCGGAAATACGTTTCTATGATGCCCGTTAGTTGTTGTTCGATTTTCTCGCCTGTGAAGATTTCTCCTGTTTGATCTGGGCAACTGACTGCCGAGCAGCTCACAGCAAACACGATGCGAGGATCGTCAAATTGCTTCAGCAACACGCCGGTTTCTATCTCTGTTAGGCTGTATTTTCTGCCGCCAATGCGAATGTTCTTCTTCGACCACGGGTGTTTTATTACGCTAATTTTAAAACTCGTGATTGATTTAACCGGATACGCTTTTATGACAATGCGCAAAGCGGAAAAGTTATAGGCATTGATCCAAAATGCCTTCGCATCATTGGATTCACTAATGGACGATAAATTTACTTGATCAAGACTTTTCGCAATCTTTTCAATTAAATCGCTGCCGTCGCGCTTCATTGCCGGGAAGTCGAAAACGGTTGTTTCAATGTCGTGTATGGAAACACTGGGTCGCCAATATTGCGAAAGAAGTTGAGAGTAGAGCGTGTCGAACTGGGCGCTTCCCGCCGCAAAGGATGGGTTGCTCATCAAAAAAATAAAAAAGAAACACAGGTACTTCAACATAACGCCTCCATGCAATCGCGGTAGGCGACTGATGTTAGTGAAGAGTCGCGACCTATTGTCCCTTTAGGTCGCCCTTTTCAATTCTCCCCAAGCGTACAAATTCAACATTATGTGTTAGTGCGCATGATCTCCGTGCTCAAGTGGCGCAGGTGGCGCATCATGCGCGTGCCCGTCAGCGTTATCATGATGATCGGCGCCTGCGTGACTATGACCGTCGCTTGCAGCCACAATTGTTTTATAACCTTCTTCCGACAGCGTAGGCATTTTTTGCAAAAACGCGACGATGTCCCAAATTCCTGCGTCATCCATGCCACCCTTGCCCCACGCTGACATGCCGCTGGCCTTAATGCCATGTTTGATGACCCAAAATTGGCGTTTGCTATTTAGCTCAATATTCGCTGCGCGTGCCACGTCCGTTTTCGTGAGATCGGGCGGAGTAGGGTAGAGACCTTTGCGAATTTCTGAGTCCGTTTTGCCCGGTTTTAAATGGCAGTCCGCACACATTTCATCGTAATTTCCTGAACCCTTGCGAATTCGTTCGGGATTGGCCAGGTCAGTGGGCAATGTGACGGCAGCGGCACGGGAATCAATGGCGCGATCACGTGTGAGGGTGAGGAGTTTAAAGACGGGGGCGCTGTGAGGCGAGTCCGCCGCAATATCAAATGCACCGGACGCTATATATAACGTCGCCCCTGTCGCGGCGATGGCAACCGTTGCTAGCGCGCCGTATAAACATTTTTTCACTCAATGACTCCTTAAGTGCAATTCAAACAAACGCGCGCGGCTTTTCATTGGCGATGGTTCAGTTTTGTCCGCTTTTTTGAAACTATGCGAATTTAACGCCAAATACAATTCGCACGCGCAAAGTAATCTGCGGGTTTTGGACAACGACGCGCACCCATAGTTAAACGTAGCTCAAAATTAAGGGCGATGTTGCGGCAACGCCAATGCCTCGATCATTACGTGACACGATAGGACGTAGTCGCCTTGCCTAACACCCGCGAAACGGTTGCATCGTAGTATCGCACTTCCGGGATCACTGCCACGCCAACTACGGTGTCCAGCAGGATGTCATAACGCTCGCCTGCGCCGAGCAGTAACTTGTCGGTGCACCATTCTTGTTTCAGGGGCCGTCCGTCCCAATTGCCAAATGAATAGACGACTCATTTTGTAAACACGGGATTTCAATCTCGGAAGGCGAGGGTAAATCGCGTTACCCCATGTTCCGATAGTGCAGTAATCTCGCCGCCGTGTGCGCGAACAATGGACTGAGTAATGGCGAGTCCTAGGCCGACGCCGTCCTTATTCGTTTGTCGTGCGGGATCAACGCGAAAAAAGCGGTCGAATAATCTGGGCAGATGTTCCGGCGCAATGTTCGGCCCCGGGTTTTCAATGATTATCTTAATTCCGTCCGAGTCACTTTCACTTAGCGTAATCGTGACCGTACCACCGCGAGCGGTATGGTGCAGCGCATTGGATAGGAGATTACCCAGCGCGCGTCTGAGCATGAGCGTGTCACCGACC
>JANOTC010000235.1:0-3486 GCA_031416175.1 Gammaproteobacteria bacterium | reverse complement strand
TCGAAGGCCCTCTTTTTGTGCCCATAAATGGCTAAACGTACGCGAAATACGTATCGCGATGTCGACAGATAACATTGACACCCGTGAACGCTACAAAAGGCAACTTCACCTCCAAAAAAAGTTTAAAATGCCGTTGACTGGGTAGCAATATTAACGTAACATGCTGTTTATTAAATAGTTATTTCATTATTTAGGAGCCTTTAGAGATGGCCCTTTTTACACGATAATTTAAACGGTTATTATCAAGATCTACGCACCCTTGTTTCCAATACCACTGACTCACTCTCCAAACATCGGCCGCAAGATTTTACGCGTAAGCGATTATTACCGCTGGACCACTTAATTCCGTTTTTGATTTCGCTCGTCGTCGGCAACAAAGGCAAAGGCGTTGACACCCAACTCGGTGAGATTTTCACCGACGCTCGGCGCAGCGGACTATGGGCCGATGCACAAAGCGCCCACCGCAGTGCTCTGACCAAAGCGCGCGCTAAACTCAAGTGGGAAACGTTCGAATCACTCTCCAAAAACGCCGTCGAACTGGCCTACAAAAATTTCCCAGCGCGAGACGAATACGTTTGGAAGGGCTGCACGGTCAGAGCCATTGATGGCTCACACTACACGTTACCCGCCAGTGACGCCCTGCGCACAACGTTCGACCCTAACAGTGGCTTGGGCACGTCGGGCCGAAGCCACTATCCGCAGTGTCTGGTCAGCACAATGTATGATGTTTTTCGACGATTTCCGGTTGCACGTACCGTTGTGCCGCTGGCCGAAGCCGACGAACGCGAACAGGCGGTTGAGTTGCTGAAACAGGCACCGAAACTTGACCACGAAGCGATTGAATTGCTTGATCAGGGATATCCTAGCTACAAGTTTCTGCATATTTTGCGTGAGCAAGAACGTTTATTCATTATCCGTTGTCCCGCCAAGAATTCTTTCTCCGCCATTGCCGAATTCATGCGTCGTAACGAACCCGAAGGCACGATTTGGTTAACGCCCTCCAATCGCTTTCAACGCTCAATTTCCAAGCTGGACCAAATGACGCATTGCGCAACCGCCATCAAACTACGCATCATTCGCCTTGCGCATCCAGATGGCACGGAGTCGGTGCTGCTGACGAATTTATTCGATACTGAACGTTTCTCGCGCAACGACATTATCGAACTTTACGCGCGCCGTTGGGCGATTGAAAACCACTATCGCGACGAAAAAACCTCGCTGGACATTGAGCAATTTCACAGTAAAACTAATAACGGGGTAAGACAAGAGCTCTTCGCCGTCCTGGTCGCGGCGGTCATCGCGCGCACCGTCACTGCACTCGCAGTTGACTCCGAATGTACGGAAACAGACAAATGCATCGTCAGGCCGCAACTCAAGAACGCGGTGATGGCTTTTGCGCGAAATGCCGCCTTACTTACTTCACGTGCGCCGGAGATCGCGCTTAAAATCTTTCAGGAGCTTCTTGTTGAAATCCGGCGGGTTAAATATTACCAACCCAAGAAGCCTCGACCCCATCAACCGCGCGTTAATAAATCTGCGCGCAATAAATGGCAGCGTGGTCGCGTGAAAGTAGCGGCAAATGAAGGTGCTGGAGGGGCGGCTTGTGCTTAAGTCAACAGCATTGGCGGCGAGTCCCGGGAGACACCCGTCCTGCGATTGCGCGTAGCGAAAGAAACTGCGCAAGCTACTCGCCAGCGTGCCCAAAGAGGCGCGCGTCCAACCTTGATGGCCCTTATCCTCAATGAAGGAGTCGACATCGGCTATCGTGATGGTGCGTATCGAATCACGCGCGGATGGCAATCGTTCAAAAAAATCTGCTAGTTGATTACAGCGCGTTGCAATCGTTACGGGTGACAGACCGCGTTCTTCACGCAAATACCGGGCAAAAGCATCGAGTTGCGCTGTAAAACGTCGCTCGACTTTTGGGACGCTTACAACGCAACCTAGGCTTTGCACCCATTGGGTGACGATGTGAATAAACATCTGGCGGGAACAGCGAAAGCTGTCTTGATTGCCGACGAAATCGTGTCCGCTGGTCCACGGCCAATTTGATGTCTTGCAAGGACACCTCGCCTCGGTCGATGTTGATGCCGGGCGCGACCGCCAGCAGGATCCATGCGATCTTGCGGAGCATCGAATCTGAATAGCCTTGAATTGCACACTCATTGAGGAATCTCTCACGAGACTCCGAATGGGGAGCGGCACGATAACGTGCAAGAACGGCAGGGTACTTTAAAGAGTATCTCAAACATGATCGATCTCCATTTACAAAGGGATGGACGATCATCATGAGCCAATATTTATGTGGCGCAATTTCGAACTAAACTGGCTGATTACAAGGCTTGCGGAAGCGGACGCCACATAACTTCGGGCGCCACATAATGGTACTTATGTGGCGGACCACATAAGTACCAGAAACCAAAGGAAGAAGAAATGACGAAGAACAGCGCAGTAAAAATTCTGGTCGCGGGCCTCGTTGGCGGTTTTATTGGTAACGGGGTGTTGGGTGCCATATTTTCCAGCCCTCCAATCCAGTCGATACTTTATAACCTGATTTGAACCGTGCCCGAATCTTTGCGGTCACCCTGAGAGAGTTGGAAGGGGAAAACGATTGTTTTGGCGAACGCTTACAGCACTGCTATAATGTGTACACCTAAGTACATAAAGGAGCCGTTATGGAAACCAAGGTTGGCGTAAAAGAGTTCCGGGCAAATTTGCCTTCGTATTTGGAGTCCGCGTCTCCGGTCGCGATTACTCGTCATGGGGAAACGATCGGTTATTACATTCCAGCACGCCATGGCCGCAATCAGGCAGAACTCGATGCGCTCAAGCAGGCAGCGGCAAAACTGGAGGCCATGATGTCGGCTTTGCGCGTATCGGAAGATGAGGTTGTGGTCGAGTTCAAGACACGTCGAGTAGCTGATAAATGATGAGTCGCCAAGCTTTGGTGCTTGATGCCAACATTCTTATCCGTGCGGTGCTGGGCCAACGAGTGTTTAAGTTGTTGAACCAATACAACAGTACGACAGCGTTCTTTGCGCCCGACGAGGCTTTTGCGGATGCCGAGAAATACCTTCCGCCAATCTTTGAAGCGCGTGGCTTGGACTGGGATGTGGGCGCCACCGTACTGAGCCGATTGCCGGCGCTGGTGCAGTACATCGAATTTGATATCTATTGCGAATTCGAGGTCAAAGCGCGCCAACGTATCCGCGATGTTCGTGACTGGCCGGTGTTGGCCACGGCGATGGCCTTGGACTGCCCAGTATGGACAGAGGATCAGGATTTTTTCGGCAGTGGCGTGGCAACGTGGACCACCGGCACCGTGACGATGTATTTGACTGGTGTTGAGTAACTGACTACTGGTTGCGGGTTTCGTGGGACGGATAGGGGTTTAGGGCATATCGTGATACACAACTTCACTTTGATTTTTCATCGCTACAAACCTTAAGTCCACTACTTCCGTAGATATTTCATTCCGCACCAAAG
>JANOTC010000234.1:0-3938 GCA_031416175.1 Gammaproteobacteria bacterium | reverse complement strand
CTGGTATTGGCGCAACCGTGGTGATAAACCGGTTACCGTCAAAGTCAACGTAAGCGGTTTTTATGAGAAGCTTTACCGGCCGTAAAAAAACTATTAACTCAGCGCAATGCGCTCTAAAGCCAAGTGTGAGGAGAGGATAGGAAATATAAACCGCCTTTTTCCAAAAATCCGGCACGGTTCAAAAACGGTGTGTTTTGGGTACCAGTAGACGAGCCTATGCCAACCGGAAAACGGCAATTAATTGAAGGCGTTGAGTGATAGGCGGCGGGCTATGACGGTACCTTGGTGGTACCCAGATTTGAACCGTGCCAAAATTCCGAGGGTTCCGGCTTAGAACCCCTGTTTGGTTCGACGCGTTGACAAGCCTGGCCATTTTTGGCATGTTCCGTTGAACGAGCTGGATTAAAATCACTATCAGTGACGACAGCAACGTTGTAGAGCCAATGTTTTCTCTGAACGACTGTGGAGACTGCCATGTATTTCGCGAACATGTACTGCTTTGGTAACGACTATGACACCGTAGGAATTACAGGGATACAACAATGCTTGGGTGTTGTTTACGTTGGAGACGGAGTGATGTACGCGATACACATTCCTTTCAACGGAACAGATGCGGAGGACGAACGCGGTTGTCAGGCTTTCGCCGATTACGTCCGGAATAATGCTGGGAAAGTCGGCGACGGCCACGGCGACTTGTTTGCGTTCGCAAATGGAGCGAGCCGTCCAACGGCGGAGAGCAACGTTCGTTTGATAAAGAAACTGCTGAAGTCGCCCGACACGATGTTGTACCGAATCAACAAACACCTCGGACCAAACTCAGGAAAGAACGGTGCTCTCGCCGTTGTGGTCATGGTGAAAAAAACACAGAAGACCGAATCCAACCCCAGTGCACTCGATTTTTCGTACAAGCCAAATGACGACATCAAGTGGATTACGGGAGGGAAGAAGCAATACGGTCAATACAAAGAGAATTCCGGATTTAAGGGAAATAAGATCCCTGACAACTGCAACGCGGGATGGTATCGCTTGGGTGAAACCAACAGTTCCCACGAGTGGCTCTGAAAACGGTTCTGTCGCATTGCTGAAGGCGCGCTCTCCTTCTTACGCGGAGGGCTCGGAAACCCCTAAACCGTAATATGAAAAAATAGTACTTAGTCTTTCCTTTTCATACGGGAAAGACGAATAACCAAGAGTGTCGCTGGCGTCAAATGCCAGAACAGATCAAAAATATCCAATGCCTTAGTCAACTCGCCTGCCACTAACATTCCCAACTTTTCAACTAGGTGTGGCTCCGGCACAAATGGTGCGCCTATCATAAAAATAGCAGCAAGCGCCAATGGCAACAGCGGTATTTTATCTATCCATTTCATCATTTATCCATCAATGCAAAATCGTCGGCAGTTCTTCGCCTTCCTTCTTCGGCAGCAGGTGCATAAATCGGCCCGCCGCTTCCGTGAAATAACGAAACTCAATCGCCCCAATGGTTCGTTTCTTCTTGGAAATTCCCTTCGGTTTGATCAGTGGCTGTGCGACCCAAATCCCGCGCCTCGTTTCCAGCGCCAGGGTACACACATCAATCGCGTAGGGCGAGGCCCCGATGCTGCCGTATTTGTCGAGTATGGCGGCCATCTGCGTTAATTTGTTGGGCTGCAGTGACCACGCTTCCATGATCGCGAATATGAAATCCGCATCCAGTGCTAACGCGGCGGCCTGGATCATCTGTGCCGACTGATCTTTGTTCTCGTTGCTGCCGGGCTGAATCATCACGGGGATGATTTCTTTGGTCGTCAAATTGCCCACGAACGCGAAAGGCTGAAGCTTTTCGCCGGCCTCCAAGAAGCCGCGCGCTTTGCTGATCAGCGTGTCGATAATGTCCATGTACGCTTTGGGTGGGGTGCTGATCGGAGGCTCAGTCATTTTTTCCTCAATACTTGCCAGCGGTCGTGCAAACCGGGGAAAGTGCGGTGATGTTCGTTGAGCGCCATCGTCTCGGTGTCGAGGCGTTCGAAATCCGCGCTGAGCAGGTCGAAAAACGCGTCGGTTGCCGTGCTGCCGCCTTTGTCTTCTCCTTCGAGAATCATAATCTGTCCAGCCCACATGGCGCGAGCGACTTGTTCGCCGAACGGTGTGTCGAGGTTTGGCCAGACCAGCAGAACGACATCAAAATCGCCGGGAAGCAATGCCACCGCGTCGCCGTGGTGATCAAGGCGAAACACCGATCGAATCGGATAACCACGTTTCGAGTCGCGCGTTTGTCGATAGTCGGTCCAGTCGGCGGCAGTGATTGCCACGCCCTGTCGGGCCAGTTGGTCGGCAAGCCAGCCGGAGCCACTGCCGGCGTCGAGTACTTTCTTGCCCTTGCACAGCAGCGCCACCGTCGATACGCATTCGGCCGTCAACAGGCAGAAACCGAACTCCCGGTTGTAGCGCTTGCGTTGCCGGTAAGTGACATCGAATTGTTCGGGGTCGTCCAATAGGTCGATCGGGAAATAGGTCGAAGCCGGAAAGCCCGGAAGCACCGCCGGGATGTGTTCAGCCGCCGTAACCTCGTTACGGTCGTCGGGCTGGATCACGTGCCAGCCAAACCCTTGGCCATTTCATATTCCCGCTGCAACCCGGAGCCGCAATCGGCTTTCGGCGCAAACTGCGCCATGCCGACGTGCATGTAGCAAAGCAGTTGCAGACCCGAAAAATCCCCATCAAGATTTTTGAGCGAATAGCGCTTCGATGGATTGTTGATTTCGAGTCCGCCCTCACCCCGTTGCGCGATTTCCATCGCCACGCGCCCAACTTGTTCGCGTGGCAGCTCGGCGAACCGTTTCATAGCAGCGATCATGTATTCAACCGCATCGGGGCGAATTCCGTCGTTTACCACCTGGCGAAGATCAGCCTGTCCGGCTTGATTCAAAATCTGCTTGGCCTTTTCGGCGAACGGGGAATTGGGGAATCGCCGTAGTACGTCTTTGTAGACTTTCAACGATTCCTTTCGATGCCCGTCAATCGCGTCGAGGCAGTGCGCCAGCCCCATCAGCACCGCTGGGTTGTCAGGTGCAAGAGACGCGGCTTGGCGAAAATACGGCAACGCCTCAACGTGTTTGCCAGCCCGCGCCAACGTCGCCGCGAGGTTCTGTTTAACGAGGGCGTTGTCGGGCTGGATTTTAGCGGCCGCCTTGAGCACGGCTTCCGCTTCATCGTAGCGCTGAAGCTTGGAAAGCGAAACGCCGATGGCGATCGCCGCGTTGCCGTAGCTCGGATCGAGCTTGAGGCACTGGTTCAGTGGCGCCAGCGACTCCTCAACCCGGCCAAGCTCCGATAGCGCCACACCGTAGTTAAAACAAAAGTCAGCGTCATCGACCATGCCATACATGGCTTCCAGGCCCGGCAGTGCATCCTCGATATAGCCGTGGCGGAGCAAACCCAGCAGATAGGCCTTTGGCTCAACGCCCTGCTGTGGCACAGCCACAACGCGGACCATGCCGTCGCGAACGGCGACCACGGCCGCCCAGCCTTTTGCCGCGTAGCGCATGGCGAACTGTAGGATGACCGCTTCCTCAAACCCAGAATCAGTGACGGGCGGCAGGCCGGCCAAATCGAGCGAAGCAATGGGACGTTGAAATATTTCGGGGGCTTGCTTTGGAGCTGGCTTTTGCATTTTGCGATGGCTTTTAGTAGTGCGGGGCCCGCACTTTGGAATCTAGCGACAACCCCGCGAGCGTCCCAGCCTTTCCGCTGGTGACATCTGGATCGGTGTGGGGCCGATAATAGCCGATACCGCCCCAATTGTATAACGCAGCAGGGGCTGGAAGACGCCGCGTCTCAACGGTTTCCGGCTGTATTCGTGATTCGTTTATTGCGTGCCTATCCGGATGTTACCCAATTTGAAAATGTGTAAAATTCTAATCCATGCAAATGGATATCCTGGAACATGAAGACCTCCC
>JANOTC010000233.1:0-11235 GCA_031416175.1 Gammaproteobacteria bacterium | reverse complement strand
AATTTGAGTGATTCGGCCCAACAAACTGTAGAAACACTGCGTTTCGCTGGCACGGCCATTCAACGTTTAAATGACTCCGCGCGCGGCTTGCAGCAAAGCGTGTCTAACTTCAAAGTGATTGATGGTCGTCGATCAAGCGACCTTCATTAGGTGTTAGTAACGCATGCGGCCGATGAACTCTACCAATAATATACCTGTTGTAATCGACGACATCGGTTGCTGGCGGCGCATTGGCGTGTGGGGAAGCGAGCGTCCGCGTTGTATCGAACTGGAAAAAGTGGTGCATTGCCGAAACTGCGCCGTGTTTGCCCAAGCCGCGCGTGAGGTGTTTGAACGGCGCTTGCAAACGAACGTGTCGGCGTCAATGCCGCCAGTCAGCGCGGTTCCCGAACGGGATAAAGGCGATGCGGTGTGTTTACCGTTTCGAGTGGGCGATTTATGGCTTGGAATGCCCGCGAGTAGCATAGTCGCCATTGCGGATCGAACGCCGTTGCACAGTATTCCGTATCGACGCGATGAAGTTGTAAAAGGCTTGGTTCCTGTCAATGGGGAAATTCTGGTCGCGATTTCTTTCCTTGCTTTGCTCGCGCATACGCCCATGAGTACACCTGATTTACCGGGGCGCCTCGCTTATTCGCGTCGAGTCGTGGTGACGGCGCGCGGACGCCGAGTGGCGTTTGATGTCGATGAAGTGCGGGGCGTGCAACGCTATTTTCGTGCGCAATTGTCTGAGGCGAGTCGATATTTCAGTCCGAAGCTAGCCAGTTTTTTTGAAGGAACGATCGACATGGACGGTGGCGAGAAAAACAAACTTGGCATCGTAGATATCAGGGCTTTCCTGAATGCATTGGAAAAGATATTAGTATGACCATTCGTGTTGTGTCGAGTTGGACAGATAGAGTTCATCGGAACTAACATGGAGCGTGAGTCAGGGAAAAATTTGAGCGATTTCTCCATGCTCGACCTGTTTCGGCTCGAAGCGGAAAATCAACTGCGCGATTTGAACCAGCGTTTGGTGGAGTTAGAGCAAGAAGGCGCGCATCCCCATGTATTAGAGGCGCTCATGCGCGCCGCTCATTCAATTAAGGGCGCGGCCCGCATGGTCAATGTGCATGGCGCAGTGCGCATTGCGCATCGGGTTGAAGACTGCTTCGTTGCGGCACAGGAGGCACGTTTAACTTTAGATCGCGCGTCGGTGGATGCCATTCTTGCTGCGCTGGACATGATTACGAGTATCGCCGCCGAGTCGGACGAGGTCATGTTAGAGTGGGATAGTACCCATGAATCCGAACTGCGTCGGATTGAATCCGCATTGGAACAATTATTGACGCTAGGTCACACTAACATAGAGCCTGAAGCCGTCGTGAGTGACAGTGCGCCTATTTTGGTCGATGCCGCCATGATGGCGCGCGTGAGTGAACCGGGGTCGGGCGCGTCATTGCGTGTGGCAGCGGAACGCTTGGAGCGCATAATGGGATTGGTGGGGGGGCTAGTCGTAGAGGGGCATCGTTTCCGCACCCTGGTTGAAAATATGCAGCGATTGCGACGTCGCCACGTGACCGTCGCTCGGCAGTGGGATCGCATGGCGTGCGCGCTAGACAGGGCAGATCTTAGCTCTCCTTTGCGCGAACAGTTGAGTAGTTTGGTGAAAGCGACGCTGAGTTTGTCACAGGACTGGTCAATGCGAGTCGACGATATGGAAACATTTGATCGTCGTGCGATTACCGTGATTGATCGATTACATGGGGAAATATTGGCGAGCCGTATGCGTCCATTTGCCGATGTGGTGCAGGGATTCCCGCGCATGGTTCGTGATCTAGGGCGACGTCTGGAAAAAGAAGTGCGATTGGAAATGAGCGGCCTGTCGACCTTAGTTGATCGCGAAGTATTAGAGCGAATTGATACGCCTTTGAAACACTTAGTGCAAAATGCCATTGATCACGGTATGGAGTCTGCGGCTGAGCGCATCGAGGCAGGAAAGTCTCCTACGGGCACCTTAAAAATCGCGGTCAGTGTCAGCGCCGGAATGTTGTTTGTGTTAGTGCAAGATGACGGGGCGGGCGTCAACCCTGTGCTCTTACGGCAGAAAATTGTCGGTAAAGGCTTGGCCAGTGCCGATCAAGTGGCGGCGATGGATGATTTGGATTTAATAGACTATTTATTTGTACCTGGTTTTAGCACGCGCCGTCAGGTGACTGATATTTCGGGGCGTGGGGTAGGATTGGATGTTGTACGCGATGCCGTGCAAGCGCTGAAGGGGAGTGTTGCTGCCTTTTCTGAGTTTGGAAAGGGCATGCAGTTTCAAATACTTTTGCCACTTTCCGTCTCTGTGTTGCGCGTCCTTCTCGTCACGTTTGCGGGCGAGTCTTACGCCTTTCCGCTGGCAAGAATACATCGCATTCTAAAAATCGACGCGGCAATTATAGAGGAAAGAGACAGTCGCTTCTTTGTCCTTGTTGAGGGTGAGCAGGTAGAGTTAGTGCATGCCAACGAGGTCTTTGGCCGACCCCGATTAGATCGAGAATCAGGATTAATTCCTGTCGTTATATTGGGTGAACAAGGTGCTTATTTTGCCGTTGTTGTGGAAACATTGGTCGGTGAGCGCGAGCTAGCCGTACAAAAACTCGATGCCCAATTAGGTCGGGTTCGCGACATTAACGCGGCCGCGCTGGTCGATGATGGTTCTGTGACGCTCGTGATTGATACCGACGAATTTTTAAGATCAATCGCTAGTTTTGTGAATTCACACCCCTCTGACGATGCGTTACATAACCGGGCGATGCGTCCGCGTGTACTCGTGGCAGATGATTCCATCACAGCGCGACACATGCAAGTGCGTTTGTTAGATGAGTGCGGTTATCAAGTGGAAACCGTGAATGACGGCGTACAGGCGTGGCAACGTTTGCAGCACAGCGATTTTGACATGTTAGTGACGGATGTCGATATGCCAAATTTAAGCGGGTTTCAACTTCTTGCGCGGGTTCGCGCAGATCCACGCCTAGCGTTGCTCCCTGTATTAATTGTTTCGGCGCGCGATGCAAACGAATTGCACGACGCGGTGAGAGGCGATAGAAATTCGGTGGTGATCAATAAAAAAGAATTTGACTCAGACCGTTATTGCACGATTTTACAAGCGCTTCGCCCTATGGGAAAGCGTTGATGCGAGTGGGGGTTGTCCACGACCTTCCTGCGCGCTCAGCGCTGCTAAGCCGCATCGTGGTGTCGACGGGACTCCATCAAATCGCTTGGAATGCGGCCACTGCCGGGCAGGCCGTTGAGTGCGCGGTAGCCGATCCGCCAGACGCCATCTTAATCGACCTAGACATGCCTAACATGGACGGTGTCGAAACGACGCGCCGAATTATGTTGCAAGCGCCCTGCCCGGTCATTGTGACAACACGCTCGGTCGATGACAATTTGTATTTAGTTTTTAAAGCGATGGGTGCAGGCGCCATTGACGTGGCGAAGGGGCCGGGGGACGAAATGGAAATGGATATCCGTGATGCGTCGGAATTGCTCAGGAAGATTAGCCTCGTGGGTCTATTCAACAATTCCTCGCTCCGTGTCACCGTGCCGGTCGGCGCCGACGAATTATTGGTGGTGGGTGCGTCAACGGGCGGACCGCAAGCGATTGTTCAATTGCTTGCCAATTTTATTCCTGGACCGAAACAAGCCGTTATTCTGGTGCAACATGTTGACGCTCATTTTGCGCCACGCTTAGTGGAGTATTTAGCGGATGAAACACAATTACGCGTTGTCGGTGTCAAGCCTGGATGCCAAGTAGACGCCGAGACCGTGTATGTTGCGACGGCGGAACAGCACTTGATTGTTGATCGCCAAGGGCGACTCAACTACGTAGTCGAGCCAAAAAGAGTGCCCCATCGGCCCTCCATTGACGTGTTTTTTAATAGTGTCGCGGCGCATTGGCAAGGCTCGGCTTGTGGCGTGCTGCTTACCGGAATGGGCCGGGACGGCGCCCAAGGTTTACTTAGGCTGCGCCAACAAGGGCGTTACACCGTGGCTCAGGATGAATTGAGTTGCGCCGTCTACGGTATGCCACGGGCGGCAAAAGAAATTGGCGCAGCGGTCGATATACTGTCGCCCGACAAAATTGGGCCAGCCGTGAAGCGACGGTTTGAAATCGGGAATGGTCATGTCAGGCGAATCGATGCAATCTGAAAATATCTCATTTTCTGACCCCAAATTGTCGAATCCGGTGGTGTTGCTTGTCGATGACCAGCCCATGGTCGCGGAAGCGGTGCGCCGCATGCTCTTGTCGGAACACGACATCGTGTTCCATTACTGCCAAGATCCAACTCAGGCCCTCGACAAGGCCCTTGAAGTGAAGCCGACCATCATCTTGCAAGATCTGGTCATGCCCGATGTTGATGGTCTTACGCTGGTGCGTATTTACCGGGCCAATCCTAGCGTAGGAATGGTCCCCATTATCGTCTTGTCTAACAAAGAAAATCCGAAAGACAAGAGTCAGGCGTTTACCGCCGGCGCGAGTGATTATTTAGTTAAACTGCCAGACAGCATTGAATTGATTGCGCGGATTCGTGCGCACTCGCGTAGCTATCTGACCCAACTTGAACGCGATGACGCGTTCCGAAAATTGCGCGAATTGCAGTCTAAACTTGAAGAAAGCAACGAAATGTTGCAAAAGCTTTCGTGTTTGGATGGCCTAACAGGGATTGCTAATCGTCGCCGATTTGACGAATTTATGAGCACGGAATGGATGCGTGCGGTGCGAAAACAGACGACCCTGGCGCTCATATTGGTCGATATAGACTACTTCAAAGCGTATAACGACAATTATGGTCACCAAAAAGGTGATGATTGCTTGCGCCAAGTAGCTAATATTATGAATACAGGTCTCAATCGTCCAGCGGATTTAATGGCGCGCTATGGCGGCGAAGAATTTGTCGTCGTGTTGCCCGACACCACGCTCGTAGGTGCATTGGGTTTGGGCGAGAGCTTGCGTGGGCGGGTGGAAAGGGCGGCTATTCCGCATCAATTCTCTTCAGCGGCGGGTCACGTGACGGTTAGCCTTGGTGTGGCCTATTGCGAACCTAAAGCAGGCGATGCATCAGTGGCGCGCCTAATCGAAGCCGCCGATCATGCGCTCTACGAGGCCAAGCATGCGGGACGCAATCGCGTTGTGGTGAGTGCGGAGTGCGCGCGTAGAGCAGAACACGCGGCGCAAAATAAACCGTCACCTTAAGCCGGGTTAGAAGTGATTTTCGGATAAATGCGCACCGTCTTAATCGCATTGTCCACGGTTTGCACCACTTCAATAGGGTAGCCTTCTATTTTAACGGTTGTACCCGGTTCCGGTATCGCTTCAAGATACTCAGTAATCAAGCCGTTGAGTGTTTTTGGACCCGAGGTGGGTAGGTTTAATCGTGCAGTGCGGTTAATCTGTCGAATGTAAATACTCGCGTCTGCTAAAATGGAACCGTCTTCTTGGCGATGTATATTGCGCGAAGACGTCGTCGGATCGCTGGTAAATTCGCCGACAATTTCTTCCAAAATATCTTCCAACGTGACCAGTCCTAACAAATCGCCGTACTCATTGACGACCAATCCCACTCGGCGTTCTAGGCGTTGAAAACTCATAAGTTGAGCAGTCAACGGGGTTGCCTCCAAGACATAGTAGGGTTCGCGTACGACTTCGAGTAAACGCTCGCGGGTAAAGTTTTTTTGTGTCAGTAAGTGCAATACATGTCTAATATGTACAACACCGATGACATGGTCCACATCGCCTTTGTACACCAGTAAGCGCGTGTGTTGTGAATGCATCAATTGATCGCGAATTTGATTCCAGTTGTCGTCAATATCGATGCCCATGATTTCGTTACGCGGAATCATGATGTCGTCGACGGCTACTTTTTCCAGGTCCAAAATGCCTAACAGCATTTGTTGATGACGTTGCGGTATAAGCGCGCCCGCCTCGTTGACTACGCTCCGCAGTTCTTCGCGCGAGAGGGCCTGACCACTGACTTGGTCAGCGCGAACTCCAAACAGTCTTAGGAGTCCGTTCGCCGCGACGTTAACGGCCCATACCAATGGGTAGGCCAATTTGGCAGCGGGAATATAGAAATAGGCGACGGGAAAGGCCACTCGCTCGGGTTTCAGCGCGGCTAAGGTTTTCGGCGCTACTTCGCCGAATATCAGCAAAACCAAGGTAACTAAGCCCGTGCCAATCGCAAAGCCGGTGTCGCCGCCCAAGCGCAAGGCAATAATGGCACTCACGGACGAGGCCAAGGAGTTAAAAAAATTACTGAGTAAAAGTATGAGCCCAATGAGCCGGTCTGGGCGCTCTAGAAGCCGACTTGCGCGAATGGCGCCGCCATGGCCTTCGTTGACCAAGTGCCGTAAACGATAACGATTTAGCGTCATCAAGCCAGTTTCAGAGGCAGAGGCAAAGGCCGATCCGATCACCGAAATCACTAAAATGGTGACGAGGACACTTAACGGGATATCATCCAAACGGGGTGCACCACGATTTTAAAACAACCGGCATTGTACGCGACTAAGTGGCAAACCTGTCAAGTTTTGTCAGAATTGTTATGCGCAAAAGTAAAGTTTTCGCGAATATATGCCGCTAGCGATTCAAGATAACCTCAAGTACGTACTTGCTGCCAAAATAGGCGATGACCAGAGTAACGAAACCGCTCAGCGTCCACCGTGTAGCCGTCCGTCCACGCCAGCCATAACGCCAGCGTCCGAACAGCAAAATGGCGAAAACGGTCCACGCGACAATTGACAAAATGGTTTTGTGCGCGAGGTGTTGAGCGAACATGTTTTCAAGGTAAACGAAACCGCTGGCGAGCGACAGAGTATGCAGCGCAAAACCGATGGTAATCATTTGTACAAGCAATGTTTCCATGGTGTCCAACGGCGGCAGGGCGCGGATGATTCCACCCGGGTGGCGACTGTGCAAGTGGCGTTCTTGGTAGTTAAGCAAAAGTGCTTGCACGGCGGCCATGCCTAACATGGCATAGGCAAGCACTGAGAGCAGAATGTGCACGCCCAGACCGTGTGCGTTGGCGCCAGTTGTAAAGTGCGTAGTCGGGAGCAGAACTTGCACAAGCAAACTGGCCGCGGATAAGGGGAGGACTAGTATGGCTAGGTTTTCTATGGGTTTTTTAAACGACGCAAGCAGTAGTAGGACGGCAATGAACCAGGTGGCTAACGAGCCGGTATTGGTAAAGCTTAAATTGAGACCCGCGTCCGTAATAATCACCGCTTTCAATAAGATAGCGTGCAGTGCTGCACCCGCCAAGCCGAGCAACAATCCTTGCATACGGCCCGTGGCGTCCATGCTGCGGCCAAGCAGGCGCCGTGCAAGCACGAACGCGGCTAGCAGATAGAAGATCGTGGCAGATAATGTAACGACGATGGAAAACATCCAGATTATTCCGAGTTACAGCGAGATTGGGCCGTGATTGACATAGCGACCAGACTAGAAAAAATTTCGAGGCGGATTAACGCGCACCATCAGGAGGTCGCGCGCATATCAATTCCTTGTATGGGAATGATGGCACAGACTGTCGATGCATTCAAATTAGACGGCGGACTTTTCCTTTGAGAATTCGCGTTCTAGGATGTAGCGGGGGTGTTGGCGCGGGCTTGCGGACAACCTCTTTTCTGGTCGATGACGACATTCTAATAGATGCGGGTAGCGGAGTAGGTGACCTCACTGTCGGCGAATTATGCGGCATACGGCACGTATTCATCACCCATTCGCATATGGATCACGTCGCCTTCCTGCCCTTATTAATCGATACGATATTTGATCGCGCCACCGGGCCCGTGACGGTGCATGCCCGAAGCGAAACGATTCAAGCGTTGCGCGCGCACATTTTCAATTGGACCATTTGGCCGGACTTCTCGGAGTTGCCGAGTGCGCAGGCGCCGGTCTTGATGTTTGAGAGTATGCTACCCGGTGCGTTTTTTAGCGTGGGTCAGCGCCACGTTCATATGTTACCGGTTGACCACATCGTACCCGCTGCCGGTTATCTCCTGGAGCACGCCGGAAAGTCACTAGCGTTTAGCGGTGATACGGGCGCTAACGATGTACTTTGGACGAGTTTGAACAGTCGGCCAAGCCTAGACTATTTGTTCGTTGATACAGCCTTTCCAGACCGCCAAGTGTGGTTATCAAAGCTGGCAAAGCACTACTGCCCACAAACATTGATTCCTGATTTGGCCAAGTTGAAACACCGGCCAAAAATATATTTAACCCACCTCAAACCTGGCGAAGAACAGTCGATTCTCGCGGAAGTCAATGCGGCGGCACCGGGTCTTGTTATCGGACCTTTGGTGAGCGGCGAGATTTTCCAGTTATAATCCCTTTTTTGAATTTGCTTGCGGCTCGCGCTCGTGTCGGTCGCGTCAGGAAAGGGTGTAACCATGTTTGAGAGTCTTACCGAACGCCTAAGTCGCTCCCTGCAAAAATTGCGTGGCCAAGGTCGCATTACTGACGACAACGTCCAGGACACCCTGCGTGAAGTGCGCATGGCCTTGCTTGAGGCCGACGTCGCGTTACCCGTCGTGCGCGACTTCATGGCGGCCGTTAAAGCCCAAGCTGTCGGACAAGACGTAATCAGAAGCCTGACACCGGGCCAAGTGCTCGTCAAAATCGTCTATGACGAATTGGTCAAGGTCATGGGCCAGGCCAATGAAGATTTATCACTCAACGCACAACCCCCTGCCATCGTGCTCATGGCGGGTTTACAAGGCGCAGGCAAAACCACCAGCGTTGCCAAACTTGCCTTGTTCCTAAAAGAACGCCGCAATAAAAAAGTTTTGGTCGCTAGCACGGACGTGTATCGGCCTGCGGCAATTGATCAGTTAGAAACGCTGGCTAAAGAAGTAGGCGTCGAATTTTTCCCCAGCCGCAACGATCAAGATCCCGTTTCCATCGCACGTAACGCCGTGGCGGCCGCACGACTGCAATATGTCGACGTTGTGTTAATCGACACCGCCGGTCGATTGCATATTGACGCCGAAATGATGGACGAAATTAAGCGTATTCATGCCGCCATTAACCCGGTTGAAACGCTATTCGTTGTTGATAGCATGACCGGGCAAGATGCCGCGAACACAGCCAAAGCGTTCAGTGACGCTTTGCCATTAACCGGCGTGATCCTCACTAAAACAGACGGCGACGCACGCGGCGGTGCCGCTTTGTCTGTACGGCAAATTACTGGGAAGCCGATTAAATTTATCGGCGTGGGCGAAAAAATTCACGCCTTGCAGCCCTTCCATCCGGAACGTATTGCTTCGCGCATTTTAGGCATGGGCGACGTGCTCACCTTGGTGGAAGAAGCCGAACAAAAGCTAGACAAACACGAAGCGGAAAAACTGGCGAAAAAAATTAGTTCTGGAAAAGGTTTCGATCTCGAAGATTTTTTAGTGCAAATGCAGCAAATGAAAAAACTCGGTGGTGTCGGCGCGCTCATGGACAAAATGCCGGGTGTTAGCCAATTGCCACAAGCTGTCAAAGATCAAATTAACGATAAAGAGATTTCGCGGCTAGAAGCCATTATTTGTTCCATGACCGGTGCGGAACGGCGCAAGCCAGACCTGATCAACGGCTCGCGCAAGCGTCGTATCGCCAACGGATCGGGCACGCAAATTCAAGACGTGAACCGCTTGCTCAAGCAGTTCGAGCAAATGCAAAAAATGATGAAAACTTTTTCTTGTGCCAGCAGCATTGCTGCAAACCAGTTAATTTATGTTTCTACATTTCAGTTTGAAAATCTTTTATACATAGAACTACTCACCCTCTTCATTCTCACAAATGATCCAATATCTCTTTTACAGATGGTCTTTTTTTATAATCCTGGTTAAAGAAACGATAAGTGATATTGGCTTCTTTATCTATGATATAGGTGGCAGGCACCGGAAGATAGTTTCCATTCTTTCCATTGATCTCATCTATTTTTATGCCGCCATTGCGATAGCGTTTTAATGTATTCTCCGGCACTTCAAACTCTACTTCATACGCCTTCATAATCTTAAGGTTTTCATCATGCAGTATTGAGTAATGCGCTTTCGTTTTTTCAATTGTTTTTGCAATGCTTTCAGGTTTTTCGGGTGATATGGCAATAAGTGTAGCCCCTTTATCAATAATCAACTGCAGGGAGTCTTCCAGTCTTTGCAAACTTTTATTGCAATAGGGACACCACTCGCCGCGGTAAAATACCAGTACTACTTTTCCTTTTTTTAGCAGGTCTTTTAGTCTTACATCGTTTCCATGCTGGTCTTTTGCTTTAAAATCAGGGGCTTTGGAATTGAGGAATAATCCTTCCGGGGCTTCCTGTGCACAAACAAAATATCCGGATATTAGTAAAGCTGCCAGTAAATTGAATTTTTTCATATTAGCGTTTAAGAATATCAAAACTAAAATTATCCGGATTAAAACCAAATGCTTTTCCAGAGTATTAACAAATTGCTATTTTCACCTATTTTTAACCACATTTACAAATTAACCTATCCGGCATGAACAACAAACACAAAAAGAAATTTATTATCAATATACTGATTGGTCTCGTTTTTACTAACAGCAGTATTTCAGCTATTATTTATGCTGCTTATGCAGATAAACATAAGTTGGATTGGATATACTGGGCCTTCATTTCGGTCCTGGCTTTTAATGCAGGCCTTTTATTCCTGGGCAGTGCATTAATACACAAAGTAAAAGTTGACCTGATGCGCCGTCAAAAGGAAAAAATGAAAACTGATCAGATAACGGAATAAGGAAAATATATAGTTTAGGGTTTTTTCAGAAATTTCACGTTTACATATTGCATTTTATATTCCGTAAATCCCGGTTCAGGATAATGCCTTACGAAAAGCTATTACTTCATTTGTATCTATTGAATTATTCATATAACTTTCTTCCGAATCAGCAAAAGCAGGATGAATAAAATCCATCGCAGTTTTCGTTTTCCCTCTCAGCGAAGAATGAAATTCAACACAGCCGGTTTGATCGGCCAGCATTTTAATATTTTCTTTTCTCACCCCGCTGCCCGGCATGATGATGATCCGGTCATCAGCTGCATTATTTAATTGTGCTATTAATTTCATTGCTTCATGTGCAGCCGGTTTTTGTCCTGATGTCAATATTCTTTCACAGCCTGTTTGTATCAACTGCTCCATTGCTTCAAACGGATCACGGCAGCGGTCAAAGGCCCGGTGAAATGTAACACCCAAAGGATAGGC
>JANOTC010000232.1:0-4986 GCA_031416175.1 Gammaproteobacteria bacterium | reverse complement strand
GTGTTTTTGAAATCGTGCGCGCTTTTGTTTCGTTGGCCTGGGTGTCAATACGTTGTTGGCGCGCATTGGCCGTCACCTTAATCCCGGAAAGATCCTCCGTGGTATGAATCTGTTGGGCTTTTTTGAGTTCAAAAGATCATTCCCGTAGGGCAACTGAGGAATGGTCAATTATACGCCCATGGGCTCGGCTAGCATTTAGCCCAAGTGGCTGATAGGCAGCCGGCTAAAACCATGTCTGAGTGGTACCCAGATTTGAACCGTGCCCCGTTTTTGAACCGTGCCGGTTATTGGCCTAAGACTAAAACGAATTAGACGTAACGCACCGCCGCTATTTCGTATTCTTTTTCGCCGCCGGGCGTACGCACAACCACGAAATCGCTTTGCTCTTTGCCGATGAGTGCCCGTGCAATCGGCGCATTCACGGACAATAGGCCGGACTTGATGTCCGCTTCATCATCACCCACAATGCGGTAAGTTACCTTCCCGCCTTGTTCAGTTTCAATCAAATCGACCGTCGCGCCGAATACAACACGCCCGTTTGCATTGAGTGTGAGCACATCAATGATTTGGGAATTGGACAATTTACCTTCAATTTCCGCAATTCGGCCTTCAATAAAGCTCTGCTGTTCTTTCGCGGCGTGGTATTCCGCATTTTCCTTCAAGTCGCCATGGGCGCGCGCATCTGCAATCGCCAAAATGACAGTCGGCCGCGCGACGCTCTTTAATTGCTGTAACTCCTCACGCAGCTTCTCGGCGCCTGCGACGGTGAGTGGGTATTTCGCTGCCATTATTCGAACTCCTTATGCAAGTCTTGCAAGCGATTAACGTCGCTCTTTTCCAATCGTTTTAAGGCTTCACAGGTCGCCATTGCGCCCGCCACCGTCGTGGTATACGTCACCTTATGCTGCAACGCCGCGCGGCGAATTTCAAATGAATCTGCAATGGCCTGTTTGCTGTGCGCAGTATTAACAATTAAAGTGATTTGATCACTTTTTATCATATCGACAATATTAGGTCGACCTTCCGTTACCTTGTTCACGCGCTGATTGGCGATGCCCGCTTCGGTCAACGCCTGCGCCGTGCCATCTGTTGCGACGACTTTGAAGCCTAACGCCACCAAATCCTGTGCAACACGCAATGCCCGTGGCTTGTCGTCATTGCGCACGCTAATAAACGCCGTACCGCCGCGTGGCAACTCAACACCAGCGCCCATTTGCGCTTTGGCAAAGGCTTCACCGAAATCGCGCCCGACGCCCATCACTTCGCCGGTGGACTTCATTTCCGGCCCTAACAAGGAATCCACGCCTTGAAACTTGATAAACGGGAAAACCGCTTCCTTAACAGAATAATACGACGGCTGTCGCGGCGCACCTATATTTTGCTCTGCCAGCGACACACCAACCATGCAGCGCGCGGCGATTTTCGCCAAAGGCAGGCCCACCGCCTTGGAAACAAAAGGCACCGTACGCGATGCGCGCGGATTCACTTCCAGTACGTAAATATCATCGCCCTTAATCGCAAACTGCGTGTTCATTAAGCCGACCACGCCCAGTTCAAGCGCCATTTGACGCACTTGCACCCGAATACGTTGCTGCATGTCCAAGGATAGGCTGTAGGGCGGCAACGAGCACGCGGAATCGCCAGAATGCACGCCAGCTTGTTCGATATGCTCCATGATGCCGCCGACATAAACGTCGGTGCCGTCGCAAATCGCATCAACGTCAACTTCGGACGCGTCGTCCAAGAAGCGATCCAACAATACCGGGGATTCATTGGACACTTGCACCGCTTCGCGCATGTATCGGCCCAAGTCTTCCTCGTTGTGGACGATTTCCATGGCCCGACCGCCTAACACATAGGATGGCCTCACCACTAACGGGAAACCTAAGCGACGGGCGCCCGCGAGGGCTTCTTCGGTGCTACGCGCGGTGTAATTCGGCGGCTGGCGCAAACCCACGCGATCAATCATTTGCTGGAAGCGCTCACGATCTTCGGCCATGTCAATCGCGTCTGGCGACGTGCCAATAATCGGCGCACCTGCATCGGCTAATGCGCGCGAAAGTTTCAACGGGGTCTGACCACCGTATTGAACAATCACGCCTTTGGGCTTTTCTACATCAATGATGGCGAGCACGTCTTCAAGCGTTAACGGCTCAAAATAGAGGCGATCTGAGGTGTCGTAGTCCGTCGACACTGTTTCCGGATTGCAGTTGACCATAATGGTCTCGTAACCATCCTCACGCAAAGCTAAGGCGGCGTGTACGCAGCAATAGTCGAATTCGATGCCTTGGCCAATGCGGTTAGGCCCGCCACCGAGCACAATAATTTTGTCGCGATTACTCGGCGCCGCTTCGCATTCATCGTCGTAGGTCGAATACATGTAAGCGGTCGCGGTGGAAAATTCTGCCGCGCAGGAATCCACACGCTTGTAAACCGGCTTCACGCCTAAGCCCAAACGATGCTTACGCAATTGGCTTTCTTTGCAACCGAGCAACTTGCTCAGGCGACGGTCAGAAAAGCCTTTGCGCTTTAAGGCACACATCTCAGCGGCATCCAACGACACCTCGGATTTGCCTTTGAGGCCGTTTTCGAGCGTCACCAATTCTTGAATTTGCACCAAAAACCACGGGTCGATCTTGGACAGCGCAAACACTTCGTCAACGGAATAGCCCATGCGGAAAGCGTCAGCCACGTACCAAATTCGATCTGGACCTGGCATCGCCAGTTCATAACCCAATAAGGTACGCGCGTCTTGGTTATGTACTTTGAGCTTTTCATCGAGACCATCAACGCCCGTTTCCAAACCACGCAAGGCTTTCTGAAACGACTCTTGGAAGGTGCGGCCCATCGCCATCACTTCGCCGACCGATTTCATTTGCGTCGTTAGGCGCGAATTCGCCTTAGGGAATTTCTCAAAAGTGAAGCGCGGAATTTTTGTGACGACATAATCAATGCTAGGTTCAAACGACGCGGGTGTCGCTCCGCTGGTAATTTCGTTTTTCAATTCATCTAAGGTATAACCCACCGCCAACTTCGCCGCGATTTTGGCGATAGGGAAGCCGGTCGCCTTCGACGCCAATGCCGAGGAACGCGAAACGCGCGGATTCATTTCAATCACAATCATGCGCCCGTCAACGGGATTGAGCGCGAATTGAACGTTGGAACCGCCGGTATCGACACCAATTTCACGCAGCACCGCAATCGAGGCGTCGCGCATGATTTGATATTCTTTGTCTGTTAGCGTTTGCGCGGGTGCAACGGTAATCGAATCGCCCGTGTGTACACCCATTGGATCAAGATTTTCGATGGAGCAAATGATGATGCAATTATCATTGCGATCACGCACCACTTCCATTTCGAATTCTTTCCAGCCGAGCACGGATTCTTCAATCAACAATTCTCGTGTCGGCGAAAGGCTGAGGCCACGTTCGCAAATCTCGATGAATTCTTCTTGGTTATACGCAATACCGCCACCGCTACCACCCATGGTAAACGAGGGGCGAATAATGGCAGGATAACCAATGCTCAATTGCGCCTGCAGGGCTTCCGCTAAGCTGTGGGCAACTAAGGAGCGCGGCGTGGATAAGCCAATCTTCGTCATCGCATCGCGGAAACGTAAGCGGTCTTCCGCTTTGTCGATCGCATCGCGGCTTGCGCCGATAAGCTCAACGTTGAATTTTTCTAGAATGCCTTCGCGGGCAAGGTCCAACGCGCAGTTCAGCGCGGTTTGTCCACCCATGGTCGGCAATAACGCATCGGGGCGTTCTTTTTCGATTATTCGCGCCACGGTGCGCCAGGTAATCGGTTCGATATACACCGAATCTGCCGAACCTGGATCGGTCATAATCGTGGCCGGGTTCGAGTTGATGAGAATGACCCGGAATCCTTCCTCACGCAAAGCCTTACACGCTTGTGCGCCTGAGTAATCGAATTCACACGCCTGGCCGATCACGATAGGACCGGCACCGATAATCAAGATACTTTTTAGGTCGGTGCGTTTTGGCATGGCGTTTTTCAGTCTTTCAATGTAGATGGAACAAGCGTGAAAGTGAGGCTGCGCAGGTCGAAGACGTTAACTAACGTCGCTGGCGTTGTTCCTTCATGAGCAACGCAAATCGATCAAACAAATTCTCGATATCGCGCGGCCCTGGGTTGGCTTCTGGATGCCCTTGGAAGCTAAAGGCCGGGCGATCCGTACGTTCGACACCCTGCAATGATTGATCAAACAACGAACGGTGTGTCGGCTTTAAGTTAGCAGGCAAAGTGGATTCATCGACCGCGAAACCGTGATTTTGGCTGGTGATCATCACCCGCCCCGTCGCAAGTTCCACGACCGGATGATTGGCACCGTGATGACCAAACTTCATTTTCACCGTGCGCGCGCCGCTGGCTAAGCCGAGCAATTGATGGCCCAAGCAGATTCCAAAGGTCGGCACGTTTCGCTCTAGAATTTCACGGATGGCTTTAATCGCGTAGTCACACGGCTCAGGGTCACCGGGGCCGTTGGACAAAAACACGCCATCGGGCTTGAGCGCCATCGCATCCGCCGCCGACGTGGTGGCCGGCACGACCGTGACGTTAGCGCCGCGATCAACGAGTAACCGCAAGATGTTGCGCTTGATGCCAAAGTCATACGCTACAACACGGGAACGTGAGGAGTCGCTCGACTCGTACGTAGCTGACTCCGCTCCGCGCACCCACAAGCCGTCGCGCCATGGATAGGCCGATGGCGTGGTCACTACTTTGGCGAGATCCATTCCCTTCAGGCCCGGAAACGCACGCGCGGCGGCAATGGCCGCATCGGCGTCAATGTTTGCATCGGCCACAATACAGCCGTCCTGTGCGCCTTTTTCACGCAGCAATCGGGTTAGCCGCCGGGTATCAATGCCCGCGATGGCAACCACGTTGCGCTGGACTAAATAATGGTCCAACGACTGGCTCGCGCGCCAATTGCTAACAACGAGCGATAATTCTTTAATTACCAAT
>JANOTC010000231.1:0-2325 GCA_031416175.1 Gammaproteobacteria bacterium | reverse complement strand
CTTTTATCAAGGCCGCGCGCGGGTAAGTTACCTCATGCTCGGCGCGAATTCGGCGCACGGCGGCCGACAGCAGCGTTTGGGGATACGGCAGGCCTTCCATAACGCTACGCACCAGTTCGCCACTCAGGTTCGGAGGGATATTGTCCGCTTTACCTAGCGTGGCAACCGACACCAAAAGCCGGAACAGCGACAAGTACGGCGGATCGTGTGGCGCGCGTTCGATCGCGAGATCGTCGAAATGCTGCCGGATGCGTACGGCCATATCTGCCAGGGTGCCGTGATTCCAAAAGCGAATCGCGATGCGCGCTGCGTTAGGTGCGAGACCCAGCACAAAGAATTGGTTCTTACCCTCATCGTTTTCCAGTAGTCCGTGGTCAATGGCTTTGTACAAACTTGCCACCGCACGTGTGTTGCGGTCTGGGTCATCTTTCGGCGGCTCGCCGAAAATGTCCACAACAGTGGCTTCTAACTCTGTGGGTTTGTCCGCCCAGGACACCACGCTCGTGTCGCCCACTTGCAGGCGTTGCGTTGAATCCTTGCGTAAAAGGTGATTCAGCGCCGTGGTGTAACCAAACGCGGCACGCTTGCCTACTGGCGCATTGCCACCCTGGGTTTTTCCATAGGAATTGAACGCATCGAGATTGAATGAAACGACATTTGCGCCAGACGATTGCGCGCCCCATACTCCCTTAATCGAGGTGTGAAGCCGCTCGCTTTCATCCAGTTCGCCCGTTACTAAGCAAAGTCCATCGGATTTTGTGGTGCCATCGAGTTGGGTTAAAGCATTCACGACCTGGGGGCGCTGACACACCAAGTCCACGTCACCTTGCATCCGGAAGGTGAGATTGGGGTTTTTTTCCAACATTTCAGGCCACGAGGCGCAATGCGTTAGAACCTCTAGATCCGCACGCCTCAAGAAGTACAGAATCGCTTGCACGCCTACATCCGCTAACGCCGCTTCCGGCAATTCCTCGATTCGCGCGATGAACGCTTGATGTTGTTCTGCAACACGCTCAGGTTTACCTCGCGTATCAGCACCTAAGGCATATTCGACGTTATCCCAAAATAGGTTCGAAACGATACCGGACGCACGTTTGACACCTTGCGGCACTAAATAGGGATGCGCGCGCTTTTTCTTCCCGTCGCCGTCGCGTGTGTCTTCAATCTGTATCAGATTTCCCTGCGCGTCAACCTCAATGATGAACGGAATCTCTTTCCACTCAAACCCGGGCGGCGCCATGTGCGCCTCCGGGTCGGCGGTCTTGCGTTGATAGTAGTGGTGCAAAGCCTGAAGGATCATCCGCGCACCTCGTTGCTGTTCCATTCTGGCACGTTGACAACTCCGCTCACTATCTGCGCACGATAGAAGCGCGGGGTAGGCTCGGCTGGATTGCCATAATCCATGTCGTAGAGCATAAAGCCGAGATCGCGCGTTTCCTGAATAGCGCGGGATTCCGGCGTTGCGGGGTCGACCAGTCGGAATTCGGCCGCGAATTCGCGGCAACCTAGATAGGGCTGATTCACGCACTGACCTTTCGCGGCACGCCGCTCGAACATGGTCATGAATTTCACGGCCCCGTTGGGTTCTTGTTCCAACACACTTTCGTCCGCATTCATCTGCCGCTTACTCAGGTGTGGGTAGTTGGATTTGTGAAACCCGGGGTCGCGTAATTCGAAATGGGCATGAATTCGATACCGCACATCGCGCAAGAACAATCCTGCACGCTGCTGGCGCTCGTCTTCTATATGCAAACCAAGCTGGCCCGTGCCGGATTTCATCGCCGTTTCGACGTTCCGTGTCGAAGCCACACAGCCGACTTCGTTGCGTCGCAAGTTGATCCATTTGATAGGATTGAGCACTTCGATTTTGCTCACTTGCCAGCGAATCGCGGGTTTCCACAGGATAGACTCGAATACGGCTCGGGCCGATGAGGGTGTCATTACGTCATAGCTCACGCGCTCGACTTTCATCTCCGGCCGCGTGAAGCATGCGAAGTCTCCACTTACTTCAAGGCAATAGCTTTTCATTTCACCTCCCTAGAGAACGAATGCCGCTGGATCTGGGTTGATTTTCTCGTCAACCAACACACCCAAGTCTGGATGATATAAGGCGTCCGACGTCAGTGCGAAAATACCTGGATAGACTTCCAATACATCGCGGTTGATCAACATCTTCTTGAATTGGTATTCCGGTAAAGATACAGAATATCGTTGTAACTTACGCATTAACCAGCGTTCAGGTCCGTCCTTCGCCAATTTTCCGATTAGCACCGGACTCTCGCCATAACGCACGATGACTTGTTTATAGCCTGACTCGTCAATCAT
>JANOTC010000230.1:0-12651 GCA_031416175.1 Gammaproteobacteria bacterium | reverse complement strand
CGCAGACGTTTGGCAACTTCGTTTGGCACGTCGCGGCCGCTAGTGAGTTTGTTTGGGGAGCCGGTGTAATGAAACAGCAGCCCTTTACGTCGCATGACGCGTGCGAGTTGATCGTAAAATAGTTGAGAATAAAGCTCACCTGCAATTCCAAAGCGCGGTGGATCGTGCAAGATGGCGTCGACCGATTCGTTGTGCAGCAATAAAATTCGTTCAGTGATGTCCGCATTGGCTAAATTCAGTACGCCGTCCGGTTGTGGAGACCATGGATTGATACTTCGCAACCAAATTACGTCGAGATTCTTTTCAAAAGAAAGAACATGTTTAGCCCCACCGGCAAGACAGCAAGCAGCAAAGTAACCCAGCCCCCCGCAGGTATCCAAAATCACTTTCCCGCGCGGTTGTATAAAAGCAACTTTCTGTTTTGCGTCATCATAGGGAGACAGTTGCGCACTGGGAAGCATTTTGATGCCATCAATTTCAAATGTCGGCGGTCCCCAGTGTGTCGGAACCAGCTTAATTAGCGATTGGGTATAGCGTGAAACAGGCTGAAAGCCATCGTCGGTCCACGCATATATCGTGCGGTCGTTACACGATTCGAGATAAGGAAAACGCGTGTTCCGCCATTGCCAACTGTCAGCATCTAATTCAACCGCCACAGTCGAACGCGATAAATCAAGCGAGCACTCAATCATGCGCGACCCATTTTGCAGAGCCGCGCGCATTTGGTTATGTTGTGTTAATGTTAGTAACGGAAGCAAGGTGTAAGTCTAATTCCCAGGTATGAGCATTGGGGAGAACTGGAATATATTCGCCTCAACGGCCCGCGTGTTTAAGAAGTCATTATAGCTGTCTTAGGCAGGGTCTGCACGTTCAAGCCCACAAAAACAATCCCTTTGTGTACTCAGCGGGTATTCTCACTATATGGCGCGCCTGGGATGCCTTGATGCGTCAATTTCATTTTCCGCTGACCAAAACTTGTCTCGTTATTGAATACATTTTGGCGGAGGAAACTCAGGCGTTTCAAGCCGCACATTGCCAATTTGATTTGGTTACGTAAGTTATTCACCCTATGAATCCCTTCACACATGCGCCATCGACGACCCATTTCAACAATGGCAACATTGGCGACAATGATCAATTCAGTGCGCGGGTTAAGCGCTACTATACTTAAGGACATTCTCTTTCAATTCTATGTTCACCGCGCCATAAAAGTGCAGTTTTTCGACCGTTTGCACGTAAATGTTCCTAATTCTGTCGACTCAGAAGCGTCGATACTAGACCAACCTCCTATAAATTACTCGCCCTTCATAACTCCGAGTATTTGGCACAAGGAATGCTAATCCCACTATGTGGGTTTAATTATTTTTAGGAACTGTGACATGAGAAAGTCAGTAATATATAGACGCAACAAAAGCGCCAGCATCAACGATGATCGAAACGCCGCCAATGATAGGAGGAGGGAAGCGCGATATCAACTCATATCGGAAATTGTGACCTCGAAGAAAATGCGAACAGAAACATATAGTGAATTAGCGTATGGGAGTAATTGGGATGACCGCTAACGCATCGAACATTTTGCCTTTGAAAGGCGTGAAGGAATCACTCTTTCCACTTGAATACTACGCAAAAGTTCAGGGATCATTAGAGTCGATTTTGGAATCAGCCAATACATTTTATGATGTGGATACAATTGAGAAAATTTTCGCCATCTTGCAACATTTCATAAACCTGAATTATGGGCGACTGTATGTGTGCAACGCTGAAAACACGCAATTAGCTGCCAAGTACGGACGAACGCTCGCCCTGGCGGCGCTTAAGCGTGGAAACTACTCGTTAGGGGAAGGCGTGACTGGACAAGCTTTTTTGGAGCGACAAGCGCTCTACGTAACTGACCTCGCGCATCAGCCAATGTACAAAGGAAGAAGTTTACGTGCAATGGATTTGCCCTATAAGAATCCCGCCTACATGGCAGTACCATTCTATGGAGAGCATTGGGCTGGGGTAGTCGGATTTCATTTGAGCGCGCGCAGCCGTTTTGACGTTATTGCCACGATAGCCATCGTCTCCCTTATCGCCGAATGGTTGGCGAACAAACATTTCGAGTTTGAGCTAAGGGCGGCCTAGGAAAAATGATTCATTTTGACACATGTTCGGAGAGGTCAGTACTAAAGGAGAGTTGCAAATGCAGCCGCTATAGTTCTCTCCGAACCTTGCGCTTTTGACTGGCGCCATTTTCCTGAAGCTGAATTAGAGTAACATTGCGGGCCATCACTTGACTCTTTCGAATGTGTTCGATCATCGCAAGTCGCGCGCCATTGCCATCTCGTTCTAGCAATTTTTGGCAAATATTGTAGTGGTCTTTGTAAGTCTCTTCAATCGTCTTCTCATCTAAAAATCCAAGGCGGCGTACTACACGTATGTGGTCATTTACATCGCGTAAATAATCGGCCAGCACCGGATTTCCGCTGTGCTCCGCCAATGTGACGTGAAAATTTTCCTCTGCATTTTTGACTTTAGCTATTTCAATTGCATCCCGCGTACAATATTCTGGATTCCAAATCTCCGCTAGTTTCATTAATTTCTCACCTGGCATGTTTTGACACGCCAGTTCTGTCGCCATAATTTCAAGGGCGGTACGAACCGAATAATAGTTGTCGATTTCTTCCATGTTTACAGATCGAATGAAGCAACCCTGCTTTGCGCGTATTTCCAGCAGACCTTCCACCTCAAGCCGTTGCAGCGCTTCGCGAATAGGTGTACGACTAACACCAAATTGAGTGGCGAGTTCGTTTTCCGTAACGCGGGCACCGGGTGCCAACTCAGCTTCGAGAATCATTTGTCGCAACCTACCGTATATTTCCGGCGATGAAAGTCTAGCTTTTTGCATTTCGTTGTAATCCAATGATGGTGAAATTGATAACTATAGTCGCAATCGTTGAGTTCCGCGCGACTGCATCGAACGCCCTCCGTTGGTGCGTAAATCTTTCGTTTGTGATCTATTTTGATGCAACGCCGATTATTCCGACGTAACAAATAATTCATCGTGTGAAATTTAAAGCATTATAAAAACAATCAGTTATATTAATCAACAATCACTCTTTGCGGAATGGCACTTTACATGCAACGTTGTATACAACCTGTGCGTAACTGGCAATTTTATATTCAAAGAGGTCTCGCTAATGTTAAATCTACAACGTTTTGAGAGAAAATCACGATGTAAATCTTTAGCTTGTGTCACCGCCGTCGGTGTCTCACTTTTTTGCTCGACAATCGCAAGCGCGGGTAGCGCAACATTCAGTAGCACTAACATTCAATACTTGTACGGCACAGACTATAAATTAGGCGACGAATCGCGATCAATTGTGACAGTAGAACATGTCAATGCTTGGAAATACGGCGACAACTTTTTTTTCACGGACATCACCAACCCGACGCGTACCAGCAAAGCCACACCTACGGCCTTTTATGGCGAGTTTTCGCCACGGTTAAGTTTAAGCGCATTGGCAGGAAACAGCCTTGCCACCGGCATTATTAAGGACGTGCTTATTTCGACTACACTGGAAGCGGGTGGCGGGTTTCACAATTACCTGGCGGGGTTCGCGGTAGACCTGAACGTTTTACCGGTGGCGCAAATTAACTACTATGTGCGTAAAGAGATTGGCAACAACACGGAGACGGGTAGCCAGCTCACGTTTGTTTGGCTAGCACCCTTCAGCATTGGCTCTATATCGATGGCTTTTGAAGGCTTTTTAGACTACGCCTGGGGTAACAAGCCTAAGGAAAACAACATCGTTGCAGGGCCGAGATTGCTGGTCGATATTGGCAATTTCATGGGTGCGCCAGGCGCGTTGCAAGCAGGTATCGAATACCAGTATTGGAAAAATAAATTTGGAATTAAAGGCGTTGACGAAAACGCCCCGCAAGCTATGGTCAAGTGGATTTGGTAACGCAACTCTGGTCGAATTGGGAGGGATAAAGATGAAGCGTAGAACACTGTTAAAGGGCTTTGCAACAGCAGGCGCAGTGACCGCCATGGGCGGATTTAGTGTTGGCCGTGTGTTTGCGGACGAGAAAGTAAAAATGGGCTTTATCTATGTCGGTCCGCGCGACGACTACGGGTACAATCAGTCTCATTTTGAGGGCAAGTCGGCAGTCGCTAAAATGAATTGGGTTAAGGCCGTTGACGAAGAGAATGTGCCTGAGAACATCGAAGCAGTTAAGTCGATGGAGAGTATGATCAATTTAGATGGCGCACAGGTGCTTTTCCCGACCTCATTCGGTTACTTTGACCCGCACATTCTTAAGACAGCATCAAAGTACCCAAATGTGATGTTCCTGCACTGCGGTGGTTTGTGGGACGCAAAAAAGCATCCAAAAAATGTTGGCAGCTACTTTGGTTACATTGACGAGGCCGTTTACTTGTCTGGAATAGTCGCAGGTCATACTTCCAAAACAGGAAAGCTTGGCTTCATTGCTGCGATGCCAATACCGCAGGTACTTAGGAACATCAATAATTTTACACTCGCAGCGCGTAGCGTGAATCCGAAAATTACCACAACAGTCGTTTTTACTGGCGGTTGGGCCAATCCTGTTAAGGAGGCGGAAGCCGCAAACAGTATGGTCGATCAAGGAATCGACGTTCTGACATGTCACGTTGACAGCCCTAAGGTTGTCATGGAAACCGCGGAGAAGCGCGGCGTGTTCTCTTGCGGTTATCACACCAATCAAGCCGTGTTGGCACCTATACGATTCTTAACCGGTGCCGAATGGAATTGGAGCAAAGTCTATTCCGACTATGCGGACATGATAAAGGCGAAGAGACCTATTCCCAATTTAGTTCGTGGCGGTTTCAAGGAAGGGTTAGTAAAAAGTTCGCCGTATGGCGCAGTCGTTTCTGAAAAGGCCCGCAAGCATGCTGATGATGTGCGAGCCAAGTTTGTCGCGGGAAATATGATTATTTATCGTGGACCGATCAAAGACAATAAGGGCAAGGAAGTCATAGCAGCAGGTAAGGAGGTGGGTCAGACCGATATATCATTAGAATCCATGGACTGGCTGGTCGAAGGCGTAGTTGGCTCGACCAAGGGTTGATGCACCCATGCGCATTACGCGCCGCTGGCTCGACGAACTCGATCACCTGAGTAAAGAAATGGCATGAGCGCAATTTCTGTGTCTGCGACGCAGGACGCATGGGGCCCGCGATTGGGTGCGTTCACGGAAGCATGCGCCATTCCCGTTATTGCGCTGGTGATCGCATTCGTGCTTTTTGGTGTATTTATCGCAGCGCAAGGGCACGATCCGTTCGACGTTTACGCGACAATTTATAGAGGCGCGTTTGGTAGCTGGTTTTCTGTACAAAACTCGCTTCTACGTGCCGCGCCCATTATGCTGACGGCACTGTGTACGGCCTTGCCAGCGCGGGCTGGCTTCGTCGTAATAGGGGCAGAGGGCGCCGTTGTTTTGGGTGGACTCGCCGCTGCCTTGACGGGAATCGCTTTGAATGGCGCGATGCCATTGTTTGTTATCACTGTCATGCTGCTCGTGGGCATGGTTGTCGGCGGAGTCTGGATCGGTGCCGTGGGTGCGTTGAAACATTATCGCGGCGTCAACGAAACCATTAGTTCCCTGCTGTTGAATTACATTGCCATTGCCATTCTCAACTTCTTAGTTTTTGGCATGCTTAAAGATCCCGCCACGTTAAACAAGCCATCGACCTTTCCAATTGGCGACGACAATATGATAGGCGTTATTGGTGAGTCATCCATCCACTGGGGATTTGTTTTAGCGCTTATTCTGTGCGTGTCATATTGGTTCGTTTCACGGCGCACGCCTTTTGGATTTAGCTTGGATATTGTTGGCGGCAACGTGCGCGCCGCGCAGGTATGCGGCCTGCCTGTGGGGCGTTTACTTGTCATCGCCTGCTTTCTAGGCGGTGCGGCGGCGGGCCTCGCTGGCGCTATTGAAGTGGCGGCCATTCATGGTCGCGCAAACATTTCCCTGAACGCGGGCTATGGTTATGCCGGCATATTGGTCGCATTTCTGGCAAGGCAGAACCCGTTAGCAATTATTCCAGTTGCATTTCTCTTGGGCGGGATTCGCGCTAGCAGCGGTGTCCTGCAGCGTGCCCACGATTTACCCGATGCGACCGTGCTTGTATTGCAAGGTTTAGTATTCGTTTGCATATTGGCCAGTGAAATGTTTTACGGGCGCTGGCAATGGTTTCCAGCGAAAGCAGCGGTGCCATGATGGAAGAAGGTGCAAGTGCGCTAGGCATTTTTCTCGCGGTGCTGGGTGGAGCTATACGTGTAGGGACGCCCTTCTTATTCGTGAGCTTAGGTGAATGCCTGACCGAACGGAGCGGCCGCATTAATCTAGGACTAGAAGGCAGCCTGCTTATGGGAGCCATGACCGGGTACGCAGTTTCGCTCCTGAGCGGAAATCCTTGGCTTGGCGTAGCGGCTGCAGGTGGTGCTGGTTTGGTGTTAGGGTTCATTCACGCCTTGCTTTGTCAGCAGCCAAAGATTAACGACATCGCTGTGGGTATCGCCATGATGATTTTCGCCACTGGCCTGGCCTTTTATTTTGGAAAGTCTTTCATTCAGCCGGTCGCGCCGCGCCTGCCATCCCTAGATTTAGGCGCATGGAGTACTTCGCCAGTCGTTCGCGCCGCGTTGGATATCAATATACTATTTCTTATCGGTGTTGCGCTCGCACCTTTCATGGCATGGTTTTTTAAATACACGCGCTTGGGAATGGTCGTGCGAACGGTAGGAGAAAGCGCGGAATCGAGCCGGGCGATGGGATTCAACGTCAATCGCGTGCGCATGTTAAGCACTATGGCAGGCGGGTTTCTGGCAAGTATTGGCGGTTCTTATTTATCGCTTTACTATCCTGGAAGCTGGAATGAAGGACTCTCAACAGGACAAGGGCTAATGGCCGTGGCCCTTGTCATTTTTGCTCGCTGGAACCCAGTGTACTGCCTGTACGCGTCGCTTTTATTTGGTGGGGCGGCCGCACTTGGCCCGGCGTTACAGTCAGTTGGAATCACCTGGGGCTATTACCTCTTCGGCGCGGCGCCGTATGTATTGACGCTTGCAATTATGATTGCAACATCTTCAGCACAACGCCGCCTGGCTGGAATGCCCAACGAACTTAGTCGCATAACCTAACGATGAGTATGCATTGATGACAACTTTCGTCGAAGCCGACCCCTACCCGTGGCCATTTAATGGAGACCTTCGCTCAGGCAATACTGCTTTGATGATTATCGACATGCAGACAGATTTTTGCGGCATTGGTGGCTATGTCGACAAAATGGGTTACGACATTAGCCTGACGCGCGCCCCCATCAAGCCGATCCAAAATGTGTTAGCACTAGCGCGTAGACTGGGTTGGTGCATTATTCATACGCGCGAAGGGCACCGTCCTGATTTGGCTGATCTGCCAGCCAATAAACGTTGGCGCAGTCAACGTATAGGAGCTGGAATTGGCGAACCCGGTCCATGCGGGCACATTTTAACAAGGGGCGAAGTGGGCTGGGAAATTATTGAAGAACTGCGGCCAAAGCCTGGCGAACCTATAATCGACAAACCGGGTAAAGGTTCATTTTATGCCACAGACCTGGACTTGATTTTTCGCCAACGCGGAATACAAAACATCGTGTTAACGGGTATTACCACCGATGTGTGTGTGCATACCACGATGCGTGAAGCCAATGACCGCGGTTACGAGTGCTTGTTGTTAGAAGATTGTTGCGGCGCTACTGACATCGGCAATCACCTCGCTGCCATCAAAATGGTAAAAATGCAGGGCGGTGTGTTTGGGTCAGTGTCTAGTTCAACGTTCGTATTGAAGGCATTTCATGATTTCGGCGACTGACAACACACTTGAAGCAATCGGCATCAGTAAGCGTTTCGGTTCGTTGCACGCGTTGAATAGCGTATCAATGCGCATCCAAAGTGGAACCTTTCATGCCCTCTTGGGGGAAAACGGCGCCGGGAAAAGCACGCTTGTCAAATGCATCATGGGCTATTATTTACCAGACCAAGGGCAGATCACTTTAGGAGGACGCGAGCAATCAATGCTCAATCCACAACACGCAATGAAGTTGGGAATCGGCATGGTGTATCAACACTTTACACTGATTCCTAATATGACCGTGTTAGAGAATCTGGTTCTTTCTCGACCCGATATTCCAGCGTTCATCAACTGGAACAAAGAGCACGACGCCCTAAAAATTAAATTGCAGGGACTACCATTTCGTATTGATCTTGATGCGCCGGTCAATCGACTGGCTGCGGGAGAAAAGCAAAAAATTGAAATTGTAAAGCAACTTATTCGTGATGTACGAGTGCTGATTCTGGACGAACCAACCTCAGTTTTGACACCGACTGAAGCGGACGAAGTGCTCGGACAGATTCAGCAAATGACACGACAAAACGGTATCAGTGTGCTCATCATTACGCACAAGTTTCGCGAGGTTATGCGCTTCGCTGACGACGTTACCGTGTTACGCAAAGGCGCCACCATGGGTTCAGTAAAAGTCAAAGATTCCACCCCGATCTCCCTGGCTAACATGATGGTCGGACGCGAGATTGTTAGTGAACCGCTCACACGCAAACACAACGCGGCCAAGTCAGTAGTATTAAACGTTGAAAGTCTGGATGTCCCAGATGAGAACAATGTGTTGGCAGTCAACAATTTTAGCCTACAAATCTCGGCGGGAGAAATTGTTGGCGTGGCCGGGGTTTCCGGCAACGGTCAGCGAGAGTTGGTGCAAGCCTTGTCTGGACAGCGCCGGGCAACGCGTGGCTCAATGCGCGTAAATAACGAAATATTTAGGGGACAACGTGCAGAAATTCGGCGCCTGAAAGTGCGTTGTTTGCCCGAGGAGCCGCTACGGAGCGCCTGTGTATCCGCAATGACGGTGGCGGAAAACATGAGCTTTCGCCGTTTCGACCGGCCGCCCTACGCGCATTTATCGTTATGGCTAAACCGCAAGGTCATGCGTGATTCGGCGCGCGAGTGGATTGGTCGGTTCAATGTGCGCCCTCCTGCGCCTAACACGCCGATTGGTAAACTGTCTGGGGGCAACGTTCAACGTGCTGTGCTGGCGCGCGAGCTGTCGGATGAGGTAGATCTATTGATTGTGGCCAATCCCTGCTTCGGTCTCGATTTTGCTGCTGTTGCCTTTATGCGCGAAAAAATAATGGCGCTTCGCAATGGCGGTGCGGCTGTGCTGTTAATTAGCGAGGATCTGGACGAAATCTTGGAAATGAGTGATCGTCTGGTCGTTATGTCAGGTGGCAAGAATGTGTATGAGACCACACCGCGTGAAGCTAACTTATCCGTCATCGGCCAATTTATGGCTGGACACTAACGTAAAATATGGACCCATTTTATGCTAGCAAAAGCCATAGACGCGAAGCCATACCCCTATTCACTCGCGTCAAGTATGCCCGCACTGTTAATTATTGACATGCAGCGAGACTTTATTGAGGCGGGTGGATTTGGTGCCTCACTGGGAAATAATGTGAAGGCGCTGCAAAGCATTGTACCCATTGTAAGCAATCTGCTCGGGGTGTGCAGGCGTTTGGGTATGCCCATTATCCACACGCGTGAAGCGCATCGGCCCGATTTAAGCGACTGTCCGCCAAGTAAACGTCTGCGCGGAAACCCCAAACTTAGAATCGGCGACATAGGCTCTATGGGAAGGCTGCTCATTGATGGCGAGCCGGGCTGCGCCATCGTGCCCGAGCTAGCGCCATTGCCCGGCGAAATCGACCTCACCAAACCCGGAAAAGGTGCCTTCTACGCGACCGATCTGCATCGGTTATTGCAGAGTCGAAACGTTTCTCAATTGTTGATAGCGGGTGTAACCACTGAGGTATGCGTACAAACGACAATGCGTGAAGCGAATGATCGCGGATACGACTGCCTTCTAGTTGAGGATGCAACGGAAAGCTATTTTCCCACCTTCAAACAAGCAACACTTGACATGATTATCGCGCAGGGCGGCATCATCGGCTGGACGGCGACAAGCCAGAATGTCATATCCGCATTGGAAGGAAATTATGGCTCAACCCTCTAATACCGTTCTTGCCCACGTCTTTCGCGCCAATGAGGACAGTCAATATTTGGCCACGATCAATTGGCAACCGTTCCGGGACGGCGTGGAAATTTACCCGCTTTACGGGAGCCATGGCGGGATGAGTTCAGCATTTTTGCGCTATGCACCGGGCGCCTCAGTTCCGACACATAATCACGTCGGCTATGAACACATTTTTGTTTTGCAGGGTGAGCAGTCCGATGAATACGGCACATACCCACAGGGAAGTATTGTTGTGAATCCACCGAGTTCTAGGCATTCAGTGCGCAGTAAAGAGGGATGCATCGTGTTGGTCGTGTGGGAAAAGCCGGTGGAGTTTTTTTTAGAAGCTGACAAAAAGTGAGCAACACGGACCGCCTTATAGATCTTGAGCCGACGCGTCTAAAGCACGGTTATCGCGCGGGAAAATTCACGCCGTTAGAGATAATGTCGGCGGCGTTGGATTGTATTTCCGCAGACACTAACAGCGCTGTGTGGATACATTTAATACCGCGAGGTGAGATTCTTGAGCGTGCAAAAGTACTTTCCGACTGGCTGGCACACGATAACACCGTGATTGAGCGCCTGCCACTGTTAGGCGTGCCATTTGCCGTAAAGGATAATATCGACGTTGCTAATACACCGACTACTGCAGCGTGTCCCGCGTTTTCTTATTGTCCTACACAACACGCTACCGTCGTTGCCAGATTGCTCGATGCCGGAGCAATTCTTGTTGGAAAGACAAACATGGATCAATTCGCAACCGGCTTAGTGGGCACGCGCTCTCCTCACGGTACTCCGCGTAATCCGTTTGATAATACAATAGTGCCGGGTGGTTCCAGTTCAGGCTCAGCCGTGGCGGTGGCACAGGGACTGGTGAGTTTTTCGCTGGGTACAGACACCGCCGGTTCTGGTCGAATTCCGGCCGCCTTCAACAACATCGTTGGTTTTAAACCCACGCGCGGCATGTTTAGCAATTTTGGTGTGGTGCCGGCCTGTCGCAGCCTTGATTGTGTGTCGATATTTGGCGGCAGCGTGGGTGCAACGCTTGATGTCGCTAACGTGTTAGTTGGCTATGACCCAAAAGATCCGTTTTCCCGCCCACAGGCGAGTGGCCAACGTTATCAACTTGCGGCAATTCCGCGCAAATTGCGGGTCGCCATACCACGGGCAGAACAACTCATGTTTTTCGGCGACGTAGATTGTGAGCGCGCCTATGACACGGCACTGCGCACTGCGTCGCAATTAGGTGCGGAACTCATTGAGATCGACTTTACTCCGTTCCGACAAGCCGGGCAGATGTTATATCGAGGCCCGTGGGTGGCTGAGCGCGCTTTGGTTGTACAACGATTGTTAGTGGAAAAACCTGAAGCAATTCATCGCGATGTCCGTACTGCCCTGTCTGGTGCTCATTGCTATACGGCCGGAGATGCCTTTTCAGCCTACCATGACTTAAAGGAGTTGCGTTGTAAAGTACACGATGAGTTAGGAAAGTTTGACTGTCTCTTGGTGCCCAGCTTCGGTCGCGCTTATAAAATTGCAGAAATATTGGACGATCCAATGGAGACCAATGCGCGTTTGGGCTACTACACAAATTTCGTCAACCTTCTTGATTTGTGCGCGATTGCGGTGCCGACGTCATTTTTACCTAGCCAAGTCCCCTACGGTGTCACTTTAATCGGACCCGCCTTTAGTGAAAATCGCCTGGCAGCGATTGCTGACCCGATTCACCGGGCGCAGCTCTCTCAGATCGGCGCCACTCCATTCGCGCTCCCACCACGCAGTGAGCCTACCCACCTAAGTGAAAACATGATCGCTGTGTGTCTAGTCGGTGCGCACATGTCTGGCCTATCGTTGAACTATCAAATGATCGACATGGGCGCCCAATTTATTAGGCAGACTGAGACAGCGTCTCACTATCGGTTATTCGCTCTAGAAAACATGAATCCGGTGCGGCCAGGCATGATAAGGGTTACTGATGCACCAGGCCGACAACTCAGTGTTGAAGTTTGGTCAGTTCCTGCGAAATCATTCGGAATGTTCGTTGCGCGGGTTCCGGCCCCACTTGCTATCGGGGCTGTAGATCTTGCAGACGGATCATGGGTGACAGGATTCGTTTGTCAGGAATACGCAATTTCTGGCGCACGTGACATTACCGAGTTCGGTGGTTGGCGCGCCTTTCTGGATGGCGCGCCTGGAACTGGTTAGATGTTAGGCCACGTGTAACTGCCCACTTCTAAACGAAAGTATGACACAACCTTTTTTTCGCCATCGGTTCCGGCACACCCAATCAATCCTGAGCAGCCACTTGACACGAAACTTATTTGATTGAAGCATTTCTTCGTGGATATTCATGGCGCATGCAATTAAACGCTAGTTCGCGAAAGACATGAGAATGTCAGTCTTTCGCTTCCCAATGGCTACAGCATGACAGCCCGCAAAAACGTGTCCGTTAATTTTAACGGCGCGGGCGAGCGCACGTCCACAACTTCGAAACCAACCCTTCCCTCTAGTTACCAGTCCGCACGGAATTGATGCAATGACTAACTTCACTTGTACATCGC
>JANOTC010000229.1:0-1947 GCA_031416175.1 Gammaproteobacteria bacterium | reverse complement strand
GGAGAGGTTACCGCTTCGTCTTGCCGCCAAAATGAGCCGACATAAAACATCAGGCCAATGACAACCCCAAAAAACACCCAACCATAAATTAGGTGATCAACGCCCACCGCATATTGCATATCACTAAAGTGACCAATCATGACGATCGTGAACGCCCGTAGGCCATTTGCGATGATAGGTACGGCGAAGGAAGCAAGAATAAAAACAAGGCGCCGGGTCAGGCTCGAGTAAGTTAAGTAGGCGTAAAGCGTGCCTAAGGTAATTGACGCAATTAAATAACGAACTCCGCTACATGCGTCCACCACGGACCAATTTCCGGATGGCAACTCAAAAAAAGTGCCTTCACGGTAAATAGGGATTCCAGTCAGCTCGACCAATTTGACCGTAAAATCGGCCGTAAATACTCTTAGTGGCGGAACCAGGTTCTCGCCCATGGGCACTGAGAAAAAAAGAAAAAAGAGCGGAAATGCCATCGCCACCGCCACACGTGTTCCCACAACGGTCCACACAACGACAATCACCATAGCGACCAATGCAAGCTGCTGGACCACGCCCACGCCGGCAACGTTAGCAATCATCCAACCTGCCCCGACGACGCCTAGCAGTACTAATCCCCAGCCGTTGGGGACAGGGTGAAGCGCAGACAACTCCACACGCTTTCGCCACACGAGCCAAAGCGTGATGGGTAGGATTAAATAGCCATGCGCAAAAGTCTCGGACCGATGCCAGATACTAACCATCGCCTCAGCGGTCGAGTAAAAAGTCAAAAGAACGCCAATAACAGCGAGCGAAACTACAATTCCTGCAATTCGCCATGTGCGTTTTAGGTTTGGATCGCTCGGAGACTCGGTTGCTTGCACCATGGCATTCATCTAGCAAGACCCTACCTTACCGGCCAAAAAAATTGTGATCATGTATGCCTTAAGATTGAAATTGCCCTAAGCACTATTTCGGCAAGGATCAGAAAAACTGTCGGTAAATCGCTTAGGCGACGCGTCCGTTTACTGCATGTACCAACTTTTCTAAATTGCTAGCCCAACTGTATCCGGTAAGTACGCGCTCACGCGCGCGTCCGCCAATCTTGGCAATCGACACGTCGTTCAGTGCTAACAAGACCGCGTTGGCCAATTGCTCAGGCGTTTCCCCTACAAGCAGTTCCTCTCCCACCACAGCATCAATTCCTTCCAAGGCCTGCGGAGTCACGACTGTCGGTTTTGCCATCGCCATCGCTTCCAACACCTTATTCTGAATGCCGCGCGCGATGCGTAGTGGCGCCACTACCGCTGCCGCGTGAGCCAGGTACGGGCGCACGTCTGCCACGGAACCGGTGACAAAAACCCCGTCGAGCTTTGCCAAATCTAGCACTGCTTTGGTCGGCTTTGAACCGACGACATAAAATACAGCGTTGGGATGTGCCAATCTGATTTTCGGCAAGATATCGTTGGCGAACCAACACACTGCGTCAACATTGGCCCAATAATCCATTGCTCCAGTAAACGTGATCGCTGACACATCGGGAGGAAACGGGTTAGCATAAACACCTGGCGAGAAGAATTCAGTATCGACGCCATTATTCACACCGAAAATTCGCCCCGCTGCCTGCGGAATACGGGCCTGAAATAATTCGGCTTCTTTTTCAGAAACTAACAGGCTCATGTCAAATTCAGTCGCGACCTGTCGCTCAAAGTCCAATAATCGCTGCCCCTCGCGCCGATAAATCCAATTCGCGGGCCAAGACTTCGCCTGGCTATACTGCGTCCACTTGTCGGAATCCACGTCGACAAAATCCATAACACGGCGCAGGTTGGCATACTTCGAGCCCATTACGTACTGGGCCATGGGCGATGAAAACGCGAAAACGTGTTTAATGGCGTGGGTCTGAATCACCCTGTCGACCCATGCTGAAACTGAGGCGTTCCGGTAATACGGTAATGACAACGCCTCCCC
>JANOTC010000228.1:0-2198 GCA_031416175.1 Gammaproteobacteria bacterium | reverse complement strand
CAGAAATGCGCGTCAACGGCGCATTGGCTAGCCCCGCCAAGTTGGGTGCTGAGGCAATCATGAGCGTGTTTTTTCTTTCACTGCTGATTGCGTTCGTCCAGGTTAAACGAACAGCGCGATTAGCAAAAGGCGCCGTACTATTGGGCCAAATCGGCAAGTTGGCGGGCAGAGTGAAGTCGAGCGTAAGTTCGTCATCGACCGCGTAGAGTGTTCTCGGGTTGGTGGAATTGCGTTGGCCAGTCGCGCCATAGCTAACCACGATTGACCTCGCCTGTGCATGTCGCAACAGGGTAGAAACAGTATTAAACATAAAATTGAGTTCTTTGTTGGTGCTGTCTCGTGCGGTTTCGTGGCGAAACGCATCGGTTTGCCCGCTAAACGCGTTGATAGCCCCTACAACGATAACGCTACCCACGGCGAGCGCAACCATCAGTTGAATAAGGCTGAATCCTGCCAATTTATTGGGGCGCTCTACCACGTTGTAATTACCCGTGTCACTGGAGCCCATGAGACAAGGTCACCGGCTTCGTTGATGTAGCTCATAGTTACAACCAACATATAAGGCGCGCGCAATACAACATTGGGAAAATTCGCTTGCCTAAATCCCACCAGATTGACACCGTTTCCATCGACTGCCGAATTAAGTGTCATTCCGATATCGCCAATCACTTGTGGGTTTGCCGTTTTGTTGAGGGTGCCTAAACTGTTTACAATGGTTTGTGGACCAAGTTGCGAGCCGGGCTCCGAGTCAAACTGTCCAGCACGCATGAGCGGTTCAATTCTTTGTGACAAATATTGCATGGCGGCGGAATGGACATGTGCGCCAGACGAGTCGTGCATATTGCCTGAAGTGAATTGGGCCACCGCTAAGATACCGATGGCAAAAATAACGAGTCCGATCATGGCTTCAATGAGTGAAAATCCAAGCTGATTGGATCTTTGTTGTTTCAGCTTTTTCACCATGGATCTTTGGCTAACCTTCTAACATTCGTTGGCGTAAAATTTCCCGTTAGGGAGTTTTGGGTGGACTCGTTGACGTTTTGTCGACGGTTGCAGTACCCAGGTTAGAAATAATGACTCGACGTCCGTGGGTAGTATCGTCGCCGTTCGCAGGCCGTAGCCATAGGTCCGTGTTTGCCCCTGCCAATTCGCCTGAGGGACTAAAAACAATATTATCTGTTGGTGTAACGGTCACTCTCTCGGGCAGTGACACAATTTGATTCGCGCTTCCATCGCCGGGAACAATCGTGAGTACATTTTGCAAAAGCGTAACGGTAATAAACACATTGCGCGATTTGGCTTGTGCCCGCGCCCGATCCATGGTGGTTGCCAACGTCTCTTGCGCACTTTCTAAGTCATTTTTAATCCAAGTTTCACGCATGTTCGGAACTGCGATGACGGCCATAATGCCAATGATGGCAACCACTACTATGGCCTCCATCAGCAAGGCGCCACGTTGAGCTTTAAGCTGGGTTAACATGTTAGAAACAACTGCCATTTTCGTCCGCCATCCAACAAGTTTTTGACCCTTTGGTCTTTGGAAACGCCGTCGTGGCACGCTGTCCAAGATTGTTCAGTGTGAACTTATAATCACCTGCTTTATCACCTAGACCGACGTCATCTCGGCTTGTGGCTGTTAGTGTAAAGTTGGTTCCCTTGCTATCGCACGAGACAGTGAATCGTTCGCTTACTGTGTTGACGTTTGGGCAATTGTATGCGCGAGTATCTAAGAAAGTCCGCTCCATCCTAGCGCTCATGGTCAGCAACAACGGCGGCGCCTCAGTCAGTCGAGATTTCTTCATGTAACTCGTGTAGCTAGGAACAGCGACGGCGGCCATGATGCCGAGCACGGCCACAGCGACCATCAGTTCGATCAAAGTGAATCCGTGTGAGCCGCCGGCGGGGTATCCCGGACGCGGTCTATACATGTATTTCTCTCCTATGCCCCACATGAATGCGGATCCCAATACAGGCCAGCTACCTTAACGGTGTTTTGGTCGGGACCTTTAGCGCTATTATGGTGAATTTATTCACGTTAGAAACTATTTCTTCCTTATGCCCCGTTCGACTCCGTCATTCCTTTAGAGTTCTAGCGTGATGGTGAAGATCTGTCAATTGCGCTACTGGCGCTTTTCTGGGCGATGTAGATAAATTTCAGTCAGTTAAGTATACGGCAGCCGCGCGAGCAGTGCACGAGG
>JANOTC010000227.1:0-2555 GCA_031416175.1 Gammaproteobacteria bacterium | reverse complement strand
TTTGGCGATCTCTTCCCAAGTGACTTCATTGCCGGCGTCGCATTCGCGTTGGGCAATTTTTTCGAGTGTATCGCCGTCACTCGGCGTGTATTTTTTTGCTCTTTCGCGCGAATCAAAAACCACGGTTTTTCCTTATGTATTCGTTTTTGGTATTAGGCAATGGTGTGCAACTCAAGCGCATCGGGATACTTGATGTTAACGATCTCGGCTGTTCCACTGGCAATTCCGTCAACGCGGGCGATGCCGGTGACATCGGTAAATACTTTATGCAACTGGCCGTCTGGGCCTTTGAGCGTGACCTCGGCGCTGGAAATAGCTGCGCCCGTTTTTTGGTTACGAATCTGAACTTCTACCCAGTTGGTTGATTTAGGTCGAGCGTTGGGGTCTGAGAGTTTGTCCTCATTGATAGGGTTAACAAATGCGCTGAACCGGCCAAGTTCCGGCCGCCATTGAGGCGCCGTCTGGCTGTGCTTGGCGTCGAGATAGGAACAAAATTCGACGCCACCCCAACTGGGTCGAATGTGAAGTTCACCGACGCGGATGAGTCGTGCTGCTACTTCCAAAAGGCTGTGGTTGTTGAGCTGGCCCGAAGAAATGGAGTGGAACTGCGACAGCCGAACCCGCAAGTTCATCAATTGACTTTCCAAGTTCGACGGCATTAGGGTCCGTAAAGTGTGTCCGTCGATCTGTCCGCGCCACCGGAAATACTCGAAACTGTCTATTGGCGGAATGGTATTGGTATACACGTTCTTATTCACCCCAATTCGTTATTAGAGCGTGACGATACCATAAACGTTCTGACGCTCCTACTACCTTCGCAACGAGGTTAACCCAAGCCCGCCAACCCCACCTGGCCAATTTTCTTCCCCGCTAATCGGTTCGCAAATTCTAGCGTCGTTGGCCAATCGCATTCTGCGAGTCGGGCATGGATAACTCCTGCATTAAAGGTATCGCCTGCCGCCAAAGTATCGACGATGACTGGCGGTGAAAACGCGGGGGACGCGATAAAACTGGCGTCGTGAAGTGCGTACGCGCCTAGCTCGCCCCATGCGCAGATCAACGTGGCGTGGGGGGCAAGTGTTTGCATAGCAAATAAGAATGGGCGGGGTTCGTTAAATCCTTTGGCGCGAGCATAGGCGCGGGAGAATAGGAGCACGTTAACGTACTCAAAGAGCCGTTCAATGTTAGGGCGTGGCTTTTCTACTTCTAACGAAAAGGTGCATATTAGCTGTTTGCGTTTAGCGTGGGCGAGCATCTCGGCGGTTTCTTCGACGTTTCGGCCCTCAAAATGTAGCCATTGATAGGATGAAAGCTCAATTTTCTGGAAATGCGCGAAGTCATATTCCGGCAAATTTCTATAGTGAACAATGGTGCGGGAGCCGTTTGTTTGGCTTAAAGTAACGTAAGACGTGGGCACTTTACCGTCTAATAACTCCCAACAATGGGACATGCCCACGCGGTAGTGTACGAGGTCGTCTTTGATGTGTTGCGCATCGGCCTCGCGAGCCAAGGTTCCGGCCCAGTTGCATTCGTGACCCAGTTGCGCCAGCACAACCAAGGTATTGGTCGCATTTCCTCCTCGGGAAATGCGTTGGGACAGTGCGCGCATCTCGGCATCTTCAGGTGGAAACTCCCTAACGGTGTTGATGACATCAAGCGTGGCGATGCCAATTCCTAAAATGCGTGCCATGGGCTTTTAGATATTTGGCTGTTTTTTTCGCAATCGAACCAACGGAATGTAATAGCCGAAAGATTCTAAAACTAGCCAGCCCACGATGAGCGCGGTGCCGTAATACAGGGCGCTATCGTAAATGGCCATAAATCCAAAAAAATATACGTCCCACATATACATGAACCATAACCCGAGCATCAGCCAGGGTTGCGCAGCCATGAGTCCGCCGCATTGCGGACAGGTGATGGTGAGCCAATGCGTCGCCTTGAGCTTGTCTATAAAGGTGAGCGTGGGCTGGTTGCAGTGCAAGCACTCAATGGGATCCATTTTTTAGGGCTGCCGTTGGACGGATTCGGATGTGTGTAATGTAGCGCGGATAGCCGATGCATTGCATTGGTTTTTTGTATACCACGTCTCAAATTGAGTCTTGTTCGGGAGGGAACAGCTAAAGGCGCGTCGCAATTGTGACGACATTATGGCCGCTGCCCCTGATTCGTTCAGTCGCGCGGCAATGGAGCGCATAGCGCGGACGTACTCCGATCTGTTAATTGGACACATTGCATGAAAAGAACCCTTATTGCCACGAGTCTAGCTTTTGCGTGCAACGCCGCGTGGGCGACTCCGGTATTCCACCAGCCGGGTGCGAACCTTACCTACGGCTCCGTTTCCAATACACAAAGTCTGACCAGTTATGTGGGCAATCCCGCCACCGCTGCGTCGGCCTTTTCCCGAGGCGAAGGGGGCGAGTTTCGATTTGGAATTTTGAGTTCGCTTGGTTTTACCTTGGAGTTGGGCGGCGTTGATGGGTTCAAAGAGCGCATTGATGAGTTACAGGGTGAGTTGGACAAGCAGATTACACAAGAACAATTGGGGCCACTCAAGA
>JANOTC010000226.1:0-10437 GCA_031416175.1 Gammaproteobacteria bacterium | reverse complement strand
TTGCGTCACGGTTTTTGTACCCGTAAGCGCGGCTACGGCGACGCTTTTTTTCTGTTCAGCGTTCATTGTTCTTGCGGACGTGGGTACAGTCGATGTCATGGTTGAGTTCAAAAGATCATTCCCGTAGGGCAACTGAGGAATAGTCTATTGTACGCGCTTGGGCTCGGCTAGCATTTAGCCCAAGTGGCCGACAGGCAGCCGGCTAAAACCGTGTCTGAGTGGTACCCAGATTTGAACCGTGCCCGAAATTGGGGAGGCTTGCCTCCGCAGCGGTCGAAGCGGATTGGCCTTGCTAATGTTGTCCGCGTCGACGGTGCCAAAATCAAGAAACTGCGCGTCCAGCGCGGTCTTTAGCCCCCTGGCAAGCATTCTTAGCGAAGGCCGTCGAATCATTTCGGCCCACGAATGCGTATGGGACTTTGGAGCCGTTTGTTTAAACGCACCCCAATTTAGACGTGTCCAGAAAACGACCGTCTACCAACTCAGAAACGCTTGCGCTTTGGTATCAATGATATACAATGGGTGCATTGATAGCTCTAGATGGGCATATACCAAATGGCAAACGTGAATGTAAGAAATCTGCCCGATGAGGTGCATCGGGCCATCCGAATCCAAGCCGCCCAGCACGGTCGCAGCACCGAGGCCGAAATCCGCTCCATCTTGGAGCGGGCAGTGAGGTCCGAGGGCCGCGTGAAACTTGGCTCGTTCCTGGCTTCCATCGCCCGCGAGGCTGGCGGCCTGACCGATGAAGAACACGCCTTGTTTGAGAGCGCACGCATCAAGTCTCCGGCCCGTGCGGTGAGCTTCGAATGATCCTGCTCGATACGAACGTGATTTCGGAGCCGCAGCGCCGGGAACCCAATGCCCGCGTCCTTGACTGGATCGACGCGCAAGCGCTGGAAACGCTCTACCTGTCTGCGATCACGGTAGCCGAGCTGCGTGCGGGTATCGCGCTGATGCCGGCAGGAAAGCGCCGGGACAGCCTGCATGAAAACTTGGATAAGCGCCTGCTGCCGATGTTCGCCAATCGGGTACTGTCGTTCGATATGGCTTGCACGAAAGCCTATGCCGAGCTGCTGGCCAAGTCCCGCGCTGCCGGCTTGGCGGTCGAAACGGCCGATGCCTTCATTGCAGCCGTCGCCCTCGCCAACGGCTTCACCGTCGCCACTCGCGACACCAGTCCTTTTGAAGCTGCTGGAGTGAACGTCATCAATCCATGGGAGGCGGCGCAGTGACAAAGGCCCAGGAGAACTACACAGCATGGCTGGCCGCCGGATTCAGGCCGCTTCCACGGGGTATAGCGGCCTCAACTGGCCCGGTTTTAGACAATATAGCACACAAATGGTATGTGCCGAGCGCCATTTGTGACGGTTTAGGCGGTCCAATGTTTGATAATGAGTTATTATCGAACATTGTTGGACCCGCCGGAGCGACGAGGCCGTTCGCCGACACCGAAGACACACTTTTCGAAGGCTAATGGGGGCGTTTCGGGGAGAGGGGCTAGCGCGGGGGTCTCGCAGCGGTTGGAAAAATCGCTATCGCGCGGTGGCCAGGGAAGGTCTAGCGATAGTACTCGTCTGCAAGCCAATCCCGGCGCGGGTTTGGCGGTGATCTTGCTCAATTACGCAGGAATCCTTACGCCTAGCCGCCCCCGGACGACGCACGTCTGTACTACCCCGAATCGGTCACTTACTTCATAATTCCGACCGATTTCGTGTCAAAATCGGCCAACGCCAATGACGTCGCTATTAACTAACAGGTAATGGGCAGCATCCGTCCCACGAAACCCGCAACCAGTAGCGTGCCAAAAAGTGCACTAAAACTCAATCGGAGCAGCGCCGTCTTGGCGGCTTTGTTGCCACACATCGAGCAACATGCCATTGAAGACAAAGACGCACCGGTCCGACGAGCACATCGTTATTTACAAAATCGCCGCGGCCAATTGGACTACCAAGGCGCCATTGAGAAAAATTGCCTATAGGATCGGGCGAAATCGAGAGCGCCCATCGTTACATTATTCAGCAACGATTGAACCGACGGCATCCCTGCCGTCGACGGCACGAGATTACACGTCAATCGTGCTTTCACTGAAGCCCTACAACTTCAAAGCTCCCAGATGATTTTGGTACAAAGAATCGAAGCGCGCTTTTTCGGTGGGTTCCATAGTAAACTCCATTGCATCATTACCCGGAATTGGGCAATCAATGGAATGCGAGTGTGACGCCGTTCTTCTTCTGCCGCTTGGCGGCTTCGTTCAACGAGATGTACGAGATTGAAACACCATCCGGGCGAAAACTTCGACCTCCGGAAGGTAGATGCTGGTCAACTATCGAAAGCGAGTTTCTCAAGCTCAAGGCGGTGGGGCGCATCTATTTTGGCAAGGACGGGACAGATCAACCTAGCACAATCCGTTATCTGTCTGAAGTGAAAGGCTTTATACCCTGGACTTGGTGGCCACATGATGAAGTAGGCCACTCGGATGAGTCTCGCAAAGAAGTCCAAGACATTGCCAAGGGCAATGTCATCGAAGCACTGGGCAGCGGCTTCCAATTCTGTCGCCTCTCCGCCGAACCACTTTTCACCGCCGACGGCCGAATCCGCCCGGATGTCAGCTTCGCTCAATTGGCCGAGCTCGTCTGGTTTGCCGAAACGGGCACGGGGTTTTCACCCTTTCCGCCCAAAGCCGAGGATACGCATCGGTCGCCGTTGTTAGGCGTGCACGAAGGCCGTGCGATCTATTTGCTCTACAACAGAATCCTAAGAGACAAGCCGGTCGCGGGCGGCAATGTATTGACCGGCCCGGTGTTCGATATTTTACCGAAATTCGCCGGCCCGAAGGTAATTTACGCCGCCGCCAACCGCATGGGCGCACGCGCCATACGGGAGAACGTCACCTTCAAGCAAACCCCTTACGCGCTGGAGGTGTGAGCATGGAAGCCCAGCCGCGCGTCATCATCATCGCCGGGCCCAATGGCGCCGGGAAGACCACCTTTGCCCGCGAGTTTTTGCTCAACGAGGCACATTGCCCAATATTCGTTAACGCCGATTTGATTGCGGCAGGGCTGGCCCCTTTTGCGCCTGAAACGGCGGCGACTCGGGCTGGGCGGCTGATGTTGGAAGAGCTAACAAGGCTCACCGCCGCCGTTTTACTGCGGGTCGCGAGAATTTTGCCTTACGTTACGCGGCGGCGGTAGATTTTTGGGTGCTGTATGACAATTCAGGCGAGCAGCCGGTATTGCTGGAATGGAATGAAAAAACATGAATAAGCGACCCATTGATGAAGCTAAGAATGCTGACCTTCGCGGTTCACTTCAGGCCCTTCAACGTGCTGCTAAACGCGCCCGCGAGCTAGCCACGCAGACTGGCACGGCCATTGTTGTAAGCCGTGACGGCAAGCTGGAATATCTCCTACCTGAAGCACTATCCGCTGAAGCGAGCCAGGTGAGGGAACCGTCCGGCGATTATGGTGACAAGGCATAACCAACTTCACCTCAAAATCCTACCAGTCGCAGGTACTTGAGAGCGTCGAGGCCTACTTTCAGGACTGCCACGCACTACCCAGCCCGTCGGCAGCCTTCAACGCCGTCACCGAACGTCTTTGGGGGCGTGGTCTGACCTATAACCCGCTGCCAAACTTTCCGGCCGATATGCCGTATTTCTGTCTGCGTGTACCCACCGGCGGCGGCAAAACATGGCTGGCGGCGAAAAGCGTGGCACTGGTCAACACTCACCTATTGTACACAGCGTGACCCGAGCCACATTGGGCACAGCAACGGTCATTGAATTTGCCAGACACTAACATAAATTATACTAATATAAATCGCCATTTTTTTCAATACTTGATGCGTTATCTGTTAGGCATACGGATCTGCACCCTTGTCCGGTCGAACCCGAAAGCGTTCATAGCTCCATAAATATTGCTCCGGAAAACGCCGGGCGATTTGCTCAACTTTGTCATTAATCGCTGTCAATGCAACGGCAAGGTCGGCATGATTTGCATCTTCTGGCATGGGTTCAAAATGAAGGTCGAAGCCGCGCCCTTGCGGCAGGCGAACAGCAAAAACAAACACGCCTTGGCAGCCGGTTTTGTTCAGCAAGCGCGGCACAAGTGTCGCCGTGTTAGCAGGCACGCCAAAAAAGGGCGCGAAATTGCTGTTGTTTTCGCCGGGATCTTGGTCGGGCAAAACGCCGACCACTTCCCCATTTTTCAAGGCAACGAGTTGTGCACGTACTCCGCTCGTATCCGTAGGCACAAGACGTGCGCCAAATCGCTCGCGTGACGTGCGCATTAAAGTGTTAAGTTCAGGCACGCGCGGCGGGCGGTACATGCTGGTCATGGGGAATTGATTGGAAACATGCAGGCCGACGAGTTCCCACGCGCCCAAATGGGGCGCGATGACTAAAACGCCGCGTCCGGCCGCCACCGCTTCACGCATGATTTCCGCGCCATGAACCGTTTGAACACAGGCGAAAACACGTTCGCGCGTTCCCTGCCAAAGGAGACCGACTTCAGCCATTCCTTTACCCGCTTCGCGTAAGCTGACGCGGCACAACGCATCACGTTGTTTATTTGTCAAAGCGGGAAAGCAAAAACGCAAATTAATCTCAGTGACTTGCCGCAACTTGCCGTTAAATGCGTAAAATACACCGCCCAACGCTGCACCGAGTCTATGCGCCATCGGCAAGGGAAGGCCCGCGAAGGCGCGAATAAACAGCTTGATTACAGGGCCGCGCAATTTGCGGCGTAGTGTCTTGGCCAATGACGGTAGGTCGCTCACAAGGAACAGCCCGATAATAATTTGCTTTCGCACATCTGTTTTGTGTAAAAATTAAGGTTCACAGTTCAGCGTTTCGACCCTTTAATTAACTCGTTAGGCGCCAGTCATCATGAAAGAAGTTAAAGTCATTTCGCCCTCAACAGCGTGGAAAATGTTACAGGAAATTCCACAAGCGGTCCTCATTGATGTGCGCTCGTCGATGGAATACCTCTTCGTAGGGCACCCAAAAGGCGCCATTAGCGTGCCATGGATTGACGAGCCAGAGTGGAAAGTGGATCCGCATTTTGTTACGCATGTGCGGCAATTGCTACTGGGTGGCGCGTACTTGTCGGACAATAACCAACCCGCGCCGATTATGCTGATTTGCCGCAGCGGAAAGCGCTCAATGGAAGCGGGAAAGAAGTTGATCGAAGACGGCTTTTCGGACGTTTACAATGTGGATCATGGCTTTGAAGGCCCGTTGGATGACAAGCACCATCGGAGTGCCTCGGGTGGTTGGCGGTTTGATGGCTTGCCTTGGGAGCAGTCGTAACCTATCGGGTTGCCGTTTGACGGCCCCCACATTGAGTTCAGTTGGTCAGCATGGTTCAATACGCAATTATTACTCAAATTTTTATTGTAGTTAATTAGTTTTGTTGCTTTTGGTTCTTTTGATACTCACGCTCTTGAGTCTAACTCGCAAACACTATATTCGAATGAAAATCGCAACATGGCGCGGCGTACAGCGGCAGACACTATAGTTCCTAACCTCAATCGCGTCGGACTAAATGTCCGCGTAGCGCATGCCGCTACATAGCGGACCCTGAACTATTTGACACTCTAAAAGCGTAAGCCCTTTGACTCAAAGTAACGACCCACGCCCCCTCAGAAGTCTAGTCGGGCGCTTGACGCTAACGTTCCTCGCCTGGGCTGCCTGCACGTACGTGGCTGTCCTTGCCGGGATGCTCTGGGCCGCAGACTACGTGATTGAAGCAAGCCTGGAAAAGCAGGCAACGCGCCTCGCGTCTGACTTCGCTGAAATGGGCGTGCCTATGCTTCAAACAGAAAACAAGCAGGCTGTCGAACGAATGCAACGTTTTACCCATAAAAACGAAGATGTATTGTACGTAAAATACTTTAACACCGACGCCGCCACACCCCACGTTGAATACTGGAAAAAGGGCAGTAACGTTTATTTTGATTCCTTGCCGAGCGCGATAACGCGTCTTTATCGCACAAACATCGCGGAAACGGTCACGCTCGCTACGCATTTTCTTGGCCTCGTAAGCAGTATGCGTGCGGTGACATCGGTACCCGCGATGGACATCCGCGATCAGGGCATCGTCGACAATTTCGAGCCAAAGCGAGTGAAATTGGTCCCACTTGGATACATAGAAGTCGGCATTGACATTGGACCGTCGCGCGTCATTGTTTTATCGGGCGTGTTCGCTGTTGCACTCTTGCTCACATTCGTATTATTCCTAACATTCTGTTTCGGGCGACGTCATGTACGTAATTCTCTCGCTTCACTGCTCCAGTTACAGGAGCCTCTTAAACAAATGGCGGCGGGAAATTTCCACGTCATGGTGGAACAGCAGTCGCGAGATCGAGAAATTGCCACCGTCTGTGACGGCGTAAATGCCGCGATTGCTGCGTTGCGGCAGCGCGATCAAGAGAAAGAAGACGCCATGCATGCGCGTCTCGTGGCGGAGGCCGCGAACCAAGCCAAAAGCCAGTTTCTTGCCCATATGAGCCATGAAATTCGCACACCCTTAAACGGTATCATGGGTTTTTTAGGCCTATTTTCCAATACGACAATGTCGGATCAGCAACGCGACTATGTTCGCACCATTGAATCCTCGGCAAAAACCCTATTGACAGTCATTAACGACATTTTAGATTTTTCAAAAATCGATGCGGGAAAGATTTCATTTGAAAAAGTCAAATGTGACCTCAAAGATTTGTTCGAAGACGTCGTGTCACTGCACGCACCTAACGCTGAGAAAAAGGGCCTAGATCTCAATTTAGTTTACTCCAGTGTTTTGGCAACGCGTGTTTTTGCCGATCCTGCGCGACTTGCTCAAATTTTGTCCAACTTGGTTGGCAATGCAATAAAATTTACCGAACAGGGTGTAATTTATGTGCACGTCGATCTCGTAAAAGAATCAGCAGAGAATCTCCTCATCGAAGTTGCGGTGCAAGACAGCGGTGTAGGCATTTCGGCCGATGCTCTTGGTCGATTGTTTCAAGCGTTTACTCAGGCAGATTCGTCCACGACGCGAAAATTTGGCGGCACCGGATTGGGACTGGTTATATCTAAGCGTTTGGTGGAGCTAATGGGTGGACAAATCTCCGTGCAAAGCCAAGAGAGCAAAGGTACCCGTTTCCTTTTCAGCCTGAGCCTGACCAAGCAATTGGATGTTTTGCCTATCACTCCTTTAACGGAAATACTAAATTCCAAGCGCGTTTTAATTGTGACACCCAGTATTGGAGTCGCTCGTGCGCTGACGGAAAATCTCGCTCGTTGGGGAATAACGCCAGACTGTTATTCCACTGCAGAGGCAGCGTTAATGAACATGGCGCATAGGCGCGCCACGGTGACAATACCTGCCGCCGTTATTTTTGATAGTGCAGTCAAAGATTTTTCCCCCGAGGAGTTTGCTAAGAACGCCATATTATGTGCAAATGACTCAAAAATTCCGTTAATCTTGTTAGGCGGAATATCGGTTACTGCGCGAACGGGCAGATGGCAAGATGCTGGATTTTCTGTCTGTTTAAGTAAACCTGCTAAAGGAAAAGATCTTTACGATGAGTTCTCGAAAATATTTCTTGGCATAGAGAAAGATGTTGCAATTACGCCCCCCAAACGGGAAAAGCTAAGAGCTCAGCGCCCCGAGTTAGGCCCGCGTGTTTTGATTGTCGATGACAACGAAATAAATCGTCGCTTGGCGAAAATACTCGTCGACCAGCTTGGCGGCAAGGCAGATATGGCCGAAAATGGAGTGCAAGCCGTGGCGGCCTGCACTTGCGGCCACTATGACTTTGTGCTCATGGACGTGCAAATGCCGGTGATGGATGGTATTGAGGCAACGACGCGCATCCGTGAAATGGAATCGGGTAAACTTCGCACCATCATCATTGCTGCCACAGCGGATGCGCTGAGTGGTGACCGCGAGCGTTTTCTCGCGGCGGGTATGGATGAGTATTTAAGTAAACCGATCGGAGAAGCGGCATTCATACGGGTGCTACGTAAATTCGGACTGACTACAGATGTACCGGAAGGGGCGGCAACGCGTGTCATTGAGGCAGCGCCATTAACGGTTAGCCGCTTTGCTGAAAAACCGATTCTAGATTCTCGCCGTGGCGTGCAATTGTCGCTAGGGAATCAGGACACCTGGCAGATGGTCATGGTTATGCTATTTGAACAACTTCCGCGATTTTCCGACGACCTCCGCCGCGCAGTTCGTTCTGGTGATATGCGATTAATGGCGACCGTGGCGCACAAGCTCTCCGGTGCGTCGAGTTATTGTGGCACGATAGCCTTAAATGACAGTGCGCTAGAATTGGAAGCCTTGGCTAAACAAAACGAAATTCAATCCGCGTTGCAAAAAGCCGATGCGCTGTTATGTCACATTGACAATCTGCTCAAATTGAAAACAATGGGGCCAATAACAGTGAGCGACCCCGTCTACGCGTGACCCAATACGCCAAAAAACAAATCAAACGTGCCCGAGCCTAGTTGCATGTTGTAGCCCACTCTCACGGTCGGGTCCTCCGGCATCATCGACACCCGTTCTTCCTGCTTGAAAAGTTTTTAAGGGTCATTTAAACGGTATTTGTTATAAGACGCAAAGAATCGGCGCCTGACTTGCTGATATAGTGATTTGAAAAAGGATGATTGAGGTTTTGGTGGGTCCTATAACGTTCAATATATTGCGGTTTGGTGTGGCGGTCGTTTGCCTGACAGGCTTAATTGGCGGCGCTCCAGCTAATGCGATTGAGTTGAGCCTTGATGAAGTCGAGGCCGTTGCGATTGAAAATGATCCATTGATTGTTAAGTATCAAGCGCAAACCAGTGCATCAATGGAAGAAACGGATGCGGAGGGGCAGCTGCCCGATCCAAAGCTCATACTAAATTTAATGAATGTGCCGACCACATTCGATTTCGGGGAAGAAGGCATGACCCAATTTCAAATTGGAATTCGCCAGGAATTACCGAAGTGGGGCTCTCGGCCTGCTAAGCAGGACCGCGCGCGCTTGGCGGCGGAAGTGAACCGCGCGCGCGCCGTCGCCCGCGCTTTGGACGTGTTGCGCGGTGTGCGTCAGGCATGGATGGAGGTCTATTTCCAGGCATCCGTTTCGGCGCTCATAAAGGAAAGCGGTGACTTGTCGGGGCAATTATTACAAATTACCCAATATCAATTTCGCTCCGGCCGAGGCACTCAGCAAGATGTCGCGCGCGCCCAGCTTGAACTTAGTTTAGTGCAAGACCGCGCTGCCAAAGCGGCCCAAGACTTGGACTCGGCCGTCGCGGACTTAGAAAAGTGGGCTGGCGCATCAGTGCGTCAGCACACCTTGACTGACACGTTCCCAGAAATGGAGCCGTTGCCCAAGTTTTCAGAATTGCAAGCCTATATTGATGCGCACCCGCTGATTGCAGCGAGTAAAGCGGAACTCTCCGTGACACGTCAGGAGGTTGTGATCGCTCGAACAGACTACAAGCCATCTTTTATGGTTGAAGGTGGTTACGGCGTGCGGGGCGGTGGGCGGTCTGGTGTGATATCTGCCGGTGTCACGATAGATTTGCCGCTATTTGCGGGTCATCGCCAAGATAAGCGCTTAAATGCGCGAGGCCATGAGGTCAACGTCGCCAGTGACGCGACCGAAAACGAGCGTCGCGAGCTAAAACGCGTAATGGAGTCGGCGTTTGCGAAGTGGACCCGCTTGGGTGAGCGCCTTGCCACGTATGAATCGACCATCGTGCCCCAGGCGCAACAATATTCAGAGTCCGCCCGTCGCGCTTACCAGAGTCGGGTGAGTGACTTTGCGGAATTGATACGTGCGCGTGCGAATGAGCTTGAAACGCGCATAGATGCACTTAGAATTAAAGTAGAGAGAGCGCAAAGCTACTACGACCTAAAATATATCGCCGGGGAGACGGTACAATGAGCGTGTTAAAAACGGCAAGATATGTACTTTGGCTGGCTGTTCAATGGGCCGAGCAAGTGGGTTTACCCGTTGCTAAACGGGTCTCCTATTCGGCTCAAAAGCAGCTTTCCATTGCTTTGTTTGTGCTCGTCATTGGGGCACCGACCTTCTATTATTTCTTTTCGCGTGATGGCGAAATGGTGGCCCGCGCGGCAGTCGGTGAGGAACCCGCCGCAGCGGACGGTAGTACCATATTGCGACCGGCTACGTTAGAGGAGCTCGCGCAAGAGCCGACCATCGCAGTCGATGGGGTTCCTAACGTGGAGGCGCCGTCCTTGATGACGTTGACGCCGAATATGGAAATGCCCGTCGAATCGTCTGAGCCAGCCGTCACCGCCGACCCGCCAAGCGCCGTATCAAATACGGTGGCAGAGCCGATGGCTGATCCGACGACTGCGCCTACCGTCGCCGAGGTGCCCGCCACGCCACGCCGTTTTTCGCAGGCTTCGTCCATAACGGCAGCGCCGACAAA
>JANOTC010000225.1:0-10803 GCA_031416175.1 Gammaproteobacteria bacterium | reverse complement strand
GGCGTGTTTGAGTTCGATCAATTCGGTGCAGGAACGCGTACGATTGCGGATGCGATTGCGGCAACCAGCGCATTCACCTTAGCCGGTGGTGGGGACACGATTGCTGCAATTCAGAAGTACGATATTTTTGATAAAGTGTCGTATATTTCGACGGCGGGTGGCGCTTTCCTTGAATTTTTGGAAGGTAAAACCTTGCCGGCAGTCGCGATTTTGGAAGAGCGCGCAAAAGGTTAATGGTAGGAATTAGAACGACAGGGCACGTCGCTGACGTGTTCTTAGTTCGGAGATAGGACAAATATGCTTAGAAGAACGAAGATTTTGGCGACGCTCGGGCCTGCGACCGATGACCCGAAGGTGATGGACAAATTGATCGAGGCGGGTGTCGACGTCGTTCGAATCAATTTTTCGCATGGAAAGCTTGAAGAACATCGGCGTCGGGTTGAGCTGGTCCGTGATCGAGCGCAGGCGCATGGGCGACAAATTGGCGTGATGGTCGATTTGCAGGGGCCGAAAATTCGTATTGAGCGGTTTAAGAGCGGTAGCATCGTATTAAACGACGGTGATCGATTTACCCTCGACGCTAACCTTCCGTCGGATGACGGCGATCAGAATCGCGTAGGTCTTGCCTACAAGTCCTTGCCGGAAGATGTGAATCGTGGCGACACGCTGCTGCTGGACGATGGTCGCATTGTTTTGTGGGTTGAGCATGTGCGCAGCACGGCCATTGAGTGTCGCGTGGTTGTCGGCGGCGTGCTGTCCGATAAGAAAGGGATCAATCGCCAAGGCGGCGGTTTATCTGCGCCTGCGTTGACGGAAAAAGATCGCGCGGACATCATCAGTGCCGCCGAGTTAGACGCGGACTATTTGGCCGTGTCTTTCCCGCGCACGGCGGCCGATATGCACGAAGCGCGTCGACTGATGACGGAAGCGGGTGGCAATGCCGGTCTTATTTGTAAGATCGAACGCGCGGAAGCCATGCTGGTGCTGGAAGAAATCATTGGGGCGTCCGACGCCGTGATGATTGCCCGTGGCGACCTTGGTGTCGAGATTGGCGATGCCGAATTACCAGCGGCGCAAAAGGAAATTATTCGCCTATCACGTGTTATGAATCGCATTGTCATCACAGCCACGCAAATGATGGAGTCGATGATCACGAATGCGATTCCAACTCGTGCAGAAGTGTTCGATGTTGCAAACGCGGTGTTAGATGGTACCGACGCAGTCATGCTTTCGGCAGAGACGGCGACCGGGAAGTTTCCCGACAAAGCTGTGGCGGCCATGGATCGTGTTTGTCGCGAAGCAGAAAAGCAGCGCATTGCGCGCGTGTCAGATCATCGCTTGAACACGGAATTTACGCGAATTGACGAAGCCGTGGCGATGGCGGCCATGTACACCGCGAATCACTTGAATGTGAAGGCGATTGCGGCCCTAACGGAGTCTGGTCGAACGCCGTTGTGGATGTCACGTATTAGCTCTGGCATCCCGATTTATGCCTTAACACCGCAAGTGCGCACGCGTCGTAAAGTGACGCTTTATCGCGGCGTATATCCGATACCATTTGCCTCGGAAACGACCGATCACGCGCAAGTGAATCGTGACGCGATTGACGAGTTAGTGCGGCGTGGGGCAGTGCGAGAAGGCGATTTAGTGATCATTACCAAGGGCGACTTGATGGGCGTTCACGGCGGATCAAACGCGATGAAAATCGTGCGTGTAGGTGAGCTTGCGCCGACTAATTCGGCCTGATGAATGTAATTAATTGATCCGAATCAATGCGGGTCTTGTTGTATTTTTGTGTGTTTATTTATAGGAGATCATCATGGCTTTAATATCCATGCGGCAGTTGCTTGATTATGCGGCAGAAAATTCTTTCGGCTTGCCAGCGTTTAATGTGAATAACATGGAACAGGTCCACGCTATTATGCAGGCGGCTTCGGAAGTCGACAGCCCCGTTATCATGCAGGGTTCCGCTGGCGCACGCTCGTATGCAGGCGAACCGTTCTTGCGTCATCTGATTTTGGCGGCCATTGAAATGTACCCTAACATTCCAATCGTTATGCATCAAGATCACGGCTCTGAGCCAGCCGTGTGCTTCCGTTCCATTCAATCGGGCTTCAGCTCGGTGATGATGGACGGTTCCTTGATGGCCGACATGAAGACGCCTTCGTCGTATGAATACAATGTTGAAACGACCAAAACGGTTGTCGACTTGGCGCATGCTTGCGGCGTATCCGTTGAAGGCGAGTTGGGTTGCCTGGGTTCGTTGGAAAGCGGCATGATGGGCGAAGAAGATGGTCACGGCGCAGAAGGCGCATTGGATCATTCACAACTCTTGACCGATCCTGAGCAAGCGGCTGACTTCGTCAAAATGACGAAAGTGGACGCATTAGCGATCGCTATCGGCACCAGCCATGGCGCTTACAAGTTCACCCGTCCGCCTACCGGCGACACCTTGGCGATTGGCCGCGTGAAAGAAATTCATGCGCGCATTCCTAACACCCATTTGGTCATGCACGGTTCTTCTTCCGTTCCGCAGGAATGGTTGCAGATCATCAATAACTACGGCGGCGATATGGGCCAGACCTATGGCGTTCCGGTGTCTGAAATCGTCGAAGGCATTAAGCACGGCGTTCGTAAGATCAACATCGACACCGATTTGCGCATGGCCTCGACCGGTGCAGTGCGTAAATTCTTGGCTGAGAACCGTAAGGACTTCGATCCACGTAAGTTCCTGAAGGTTTCCACCAAGGCGATGAAGGATATCTGTAAGGCCCGTTACGAAGCGTTTGGCTGCGCAGGCCATGCGTCGAAGATCAAGCCTTTGTCTTTGGAAGTGATGTTCAAGCGTTATCAAACGAACGAACTTGAGCCGCAAATCAAATAACTTAGGTTATTGGTTTATGTGAAAAAGGCCCTCAAAGCGGGCATTTTTTTGGGCGTAACATCCATTCGGAAAGCGATGCTGGATTTGGGTCGTGATCCGCAGGGTAGAACGCAGGTCATCCAATCAATCAGGCGGAATATCCTCTTTCGCTGCAAGATCTTCTTTTCTCTTTAGTCTAGTTTCCGCGCCTTCGTACGGAAATTTGCAATGGCCAAATCTGACAACTAACACAGCCCCGGCGATTACCAAGATGGCGGCTGCGACGAAGAGTATCCGCCAGTTATTCATTTCCTTAACATCCAATATTAAGTAACGTGCCAGTGCGATGATTGCAATATATAAAGGAAACCGCACGGGAAGCTGACCCGTTTCGAAATAGACTGTCACCATCGCCAGAACTTCGAGGTATAGGAAAAGCAGCAAAAGGTCGGTCAATGTGACCTTCGCCGCTTCCACCATGGTGAAAATTTCGCTGACGCCGGCAATGACCGTTGCAATGGCAATGCAGATCAATCCGCCATGTTCAACAGATGTTAGTACTTTTTTGTATAACTCAACGTTTTTTCCACCGGGATTCATTTACTTCTTCGCCTATGTGTCATCGTTTGCTGTAGGTAAAACGGCGCTTAAAAAACAAAGCGAACTTGCAGAGTGCCGTGATCGCCAAATTTCTCGGTGGCACTGGCGGCACTCAGCTCCGACACATAGGCCGCAGTCACTTTTACATTCGCTTGCGGCTTATAGAGTACGCCAAACGTGAGCTGAGTTTCGACAGAATTTTCTGCTGCGGCGTTATCAGTGGTGTCAAAGCGAAATAAGCCGCTGATGTGCGCGTTCATGAGGTAGTCAGCCTGGACCGTAAAACCAGAGCGGTAGTTGGATCCCGTTGCAACGCCATCGCTCGTTTCTGCACCGCCGTGGCGCCCAGAGATAACGCCTACGGGCTTGTGACCTGCGTGGGGATTGCTCGGCGTGACTGCTGTGCTGTCCTGTGCGCCGCCAGTATTGTCGACTGAGTATTGAAAGCGTACATCCAGGGCGCGCGTACGCAGATTACCGGCGAAGGTGAAGGTCTGATTGTTGACGTAACCATTCGCGTTATACCACAACAGCGAAACGGATCCGTTAGGCCCCAGTTCGAGTCTGGCCGAGGTCCAATAATCTAAGGGGTCATAATTGCGTGTTGGCGCGACGCCTTCTGTTGCCGCCGCTGACGCGCCGTTGCTCAAGCCAAGCGCGAGGATGATCAAATCGTTATAGCCGTAATATTCGATGGCCTGCTTTTCTCGATAACCGGCCCCGACTGCGGTGAACCCGGAGCCTCCGGAATGACTGCTGCCGTAGGCGCCAATGGCAGGTGCGGCGCTGTCGAGTGTGGCACCAAAGCCGTAGAAGGATGTCCAGGTGGTCGGATCAAGGGTGCCGACGCGCACGTTGCCAAACGTACTTCCGCCTATGTTGGTCTTGCCGAGGATAAATCTATGCAGCATTGTGGCGTCGTTTTCAACGGCGACGGCGGCGTAAATGGGTGTGTCTTTAGCCAGGGAACCGGTGGCATATAGATCTATTTCTAAAGGCGTACTGAGCGCCGGGCTGCTGTCGGTATTTGCTGCGTGCAGCACTTCCAGGCTGCCGCCGATGGCAAATAGATCGGATATTTTCTGCAATTCAGATCGGCTTTTCTCGGCTTCGCCGGGTTTGTCGTCGCCAAGTCCGAATTCAACAGGTGCTTCTTGCCGCAACTGAAATCCGTTGCGCAGGAAGCGTTCGCCCTTGAAATTCAAGTGTGGAAAATTGGCGGTATGACATTTGTCGCAATTGGCGCCCGTTGCGCGCGCAAAAGCGGCGGTCGCGAAGGCGGCTTGAATAGGTGCTAACGTTATTCCGACCAAAATCAATCCTTGGAAAGCCAATGTCCAGGCAAGCGATGGTCGCCTACAAGATAAAATATTCATACGATTCTCCCCTTGATACACCCACATATTTTTCTGTTCGTACGTGAAGTACGACAATATTTTAGTCACGTTACGCTATGCGACGTCACAACGTTGGTTCAGTTGACTGCCCAAAAATAATACCAGTATGTTGCCATATTGTCTGGTCGAAAAACCGAGGGCTTGGCAAAGACAAACCTAGCTCGGTCGTTGCGGTAACGTGGCCGCGTTGGTGTGGTGGCTCATTGTTTCTTAGCGTTGATGTCGGCCTTTTGCTCGCCGAGCGCTAAGGTGTGACCGAACGACACGTAGTGAAAGCGTTCTTTGGTCCAGGCGTCATGCAGCGCGAATCCGATGTTATAAACTTTAGTTTCGTCTAAATCTTTGTAACCTTTGGCGTTGATGTGGCGTTTGCGCACGAACTCGACGGTCCACATTCCGCCTTTTAATTCGGCGCTGGTCTCAATTACTTTGCCCGTATATTCGTGGCGTTGATCCAAGATATATCCGCTTGCGCCTACTGTGGGTTTGCCTACGCTTGCGCGCGCCTGCCAATACTCCAGGAAGGCGCCGTCGTCATACATTTGCTTGATTTCGGCGGCAGGTTTTAGCGCGTCGCCACTGCCCGTGCGGGTGGCTTTTTCGCGGCTGGCGGATAAGTAAAGGGTGCGCGCGACATCGCCGCTGTGCGCGGGCATATGCGACGCGTCGACGTGGCAAGCGCCCCAGCAACCGGCAACGGCGGCTTCTTTCACATTGCCGTCGTCAAGCATGAGTGCGAATTTGATTTGGTTGTCGTGGTCCATCGCGATTTTCGGCCTGAAGCCGGTATCGCGCCACTGTGCGCGCAGGTAAAATTTGTCGCTGTCGTACGCGGTTTGGATGGCTATTTCGATGGAGCCGGGCTTGCCGTTGATAGGCGTGGGTTCGAATTTCGGGCCTTTTACCAGAAGCTTGCCCATGTCGCTTTCTTCTTTTTCGTGGCATTCGCGGCAGGGCGAACCTTTACGAACGCTTTTGGCGGCGCTGTGGTCGGTCAACACCCATTCCCAGGACGCTTGTCCTGGATAAAACAGCGTCATGTTGCGACTCTCGACGCGCGCCCAATCCACGGCCAAGGCGACGGAATGGCTTGACGAGGCGAAAAGAATCGCCAGGGCACGTAAGCCGACGTGGCACGGCTTTATCATGCGAAACCTCCTGTTATTGGTGCGCCTGCGCAAGCCGTTTACCAAAAATCCGCTTAATCAATTGCAGCAAGTCATCCACATAGGTAAATACAACGGGAACGACAAGCAAAGATAAAAAGGTCGACGTGAGAAGGCCGCCGATAACAGCGATGGCCATGGGCGAGCGGAAACTCGGTTCTGCACCCATTCCTAGCGCGACGGGCAACATTCCCGCACCCATCGCGATGGTGGTCATAACAATCGGTCGAACGCGCTTTCGACAGGCGTCGACTAATGCATCGTAACGCGCCATGCCATGTTCGCGGCGCGCCATAACGGTGTATTCGACTAATAGTATCGAGTTCTTGCTTACGATTCCCATAAGCATAACAAATCCGATAACCACGGGCATTGAAAATGAGCTGTGGGTTAACAGCAGGGCAATCATTGCGCCACCCACCGAAAGTGGCAGGGCGGAAAGTATAGTGATCGGCTGGAGGAAGTCGTGAAAGAGTAAAACTAACACAATATAGATACACAGGATGCCGATGGCCATGGCTGAGCCGAAGCTGCCAAACAATTCTTTCATGCGCTCAGCATCGCCTGAAGGAGGTTGGCTAATGCCGGGCGGCAATTGTTGCAAGGATGGCAATTTATCAATTTCGGCCTGAACCTCGCCAATAGGACGCCCCGCCAATTCGATATCAATCGTAATGTTGCGCTTACGATCTAATCGATCAATTTGACTTGGACCACTACCGAAGCCAATGTCGGCGACGCTGCCCAAGGGCACGAAACCGTTGCGGGCCGGTACGCGAATGAGTCTTATCGACTCTAAGTCTTGCCGTGACTCTTGACCCAAACGAACGCGAATCGGAATTTGCCGTTCAGGTAAATTGAGTTTAGCCAGTTGCACTTCAAAGTCGCCGGACGTTGCGCCGCGAATAGCGCTTGCTAACGCCGCCGCTGTTACGCCTTGGTCGGCGGCTTTCGCAAAGTCAGGAACGATGTGAATTTCCGGTCGTTGTAGACTTGCGCTGGAGCCAATGTTGCCAATATTAGGGAGGGTTCGCACATCGCGTTCGACGGCGCGACTTACTTGGCTCAACACCTTAGAGTCTTCGCCTTGCAATACTAATTGGAAGCGGTCGCCGGCATCGCCCGCGCCTACGGTTACGCGTGCGCCGGGCAGCGCGCGTAAGCGTTCGCGAAATTCTGATTCGATTTCGGACTGTTTTCTCGGTCGGTCATTGCGGTGTTTTAAATTGACGGTGAGTGTGGCTTTACGTACGTCGCTCGCGGCGCCTTCACCGAAAGGTCCGCCGCCGACGGTCACGCCGACGGCGGTAAACACGCTGGTGATGTCGCTGACGGGTGTAATTAATTCGCGTGCGCGTTCCGCGACGGCCAAAGTTTCATCGAGCGTGCTTCCGGGCGCCAATTCGACCTTGATTGCGGTTTGATTGCGATCAGCGGCAGGAATGAATGCGGTTGGTAAGAGCGGCACTAAAGATATGGAGCCGACGAAAAAGCTGATCGCGAACAACATAGTGGTTTTGCGATGGTTGAGGCACCATTTCGCCACCTTCAAATAGAGTAGCTTCAAGCGGCCTTCGCTCGGTTCGCTGCCGTGCGGTTTTAGCAAATAGGCGGCCATCATCGGCGTTAACATGCGGGCAACGAGTAGGGATGTAAGAACGGCAATGGCGGCGGTTATCCCAAATTGCCGAAAAAACTTACCTGGCACACCGCCCATAAATGCAGTGGGTAAGAATACGGCGACCAGCGTCAGTGTAGTGGCAATAACGGCTAGACCAATTTCGTCTGCCGCTTCCATGGATGCCTGGTAGGGCGACTTTCCCATGCGTAAATGACGCACAATGTTTTCAATTTCGACAATGGCGTCGTCGACCAAAATGCCGACGACAAGCGCCATCGCTAACAATGTGAGTAGGTTCAAACTGAAGTCGAAATAGTACATGACCGCGAACGTAGGAATGAGCGAGAGAGGTAGCGCGGCGGTGGCCACCAGCGTCGCGCGCCAGTCACGCAAGAACAGCCAAACGACGAAAATGGCGAGGGCTGCCCCTTCGTATAGCAATTCCATCGAGCCGGTGTAATTGTCTTCGACGGCGTCGACAATATTAGTCGCTTCGACGAGTTGAATGTTTGGGTGTTTTTCGCGCAAGCGCTCGGCGGCGCGACGAACGCCTGTGGCGACGGCTACTTCACTAGCGCCCTTTGTCCGCGTTATTCGGAAGGAGACGGCGGGCTTTCCGTTTAATAACGTATAACTGGATCGCTCGGACACGGTGTCGCTCAGGGTCGCAATATCGCCTAACCGAAGTGAACGACCGTCCGTGAGTGGCAGGATTAAATTGGCGACTTCTTCTACCGTTCCCACGTTAGCCAGTGTTCGGACCGATTGAATGCTGCCGCCGACATCGCCACGACCGCCAGAGGATTCTTGCTGCACCTGTTTAAGCCGACGCGAAATATCGGTTGCCGAGATTCCCAGCGAGGCCATTTTCGTGGCGTCCAACTCGACGCTTATTTCACGCGTGACACCGCCCACGCGTGTGACACCACCAACGCCCTTTACCGCCAGCATGGTTTTGGTCACTTCATTGTCAATAAACCACGATGTAGCTTCTTCATCCATGCGGTCTGAATGCACGGTATAGGTTTGAATCGCACCCCCCGCGGTGGTTACTTTCGATACGATGGGTTCGTTCATGTCGGCAGGCAATTGCGGGCGAATGCTGTCCACCGCATTGCGTACTTCACTTAGCGCCGTTTCAGTGTTTTTGTCGATATTAAATTCAACGTAGATAGTCGCGCTGCCATCCGTTAATTTGGTGCGAACGTGTTCAACGCCACCGAGCGAAGCGACCCTGTCCTCGATTTTACGCGCGACTTCCGTTTCGAGTTGCGACGGTGCGGCGCCTTCAAGGCTCGCGTTGATCGTAATCGTCGGTAGTTCGATATCCGGGAATAATTGAATTCCTAACGCGCTAAATCCGCCTAAACCCAAAAAGGTGAGTAGCGTAAAAAGTAGAATCGAGGGGACGGGATTTCGGATGGACCAAGCGGAAACGTTCATTTGATTTTCTGCGCTGATTTGAGAGCGGATTCTTCTACACGGACGTTGTCGCCGTCATTTAAAAATGCGCCGCCAGATTCAACGACACTGGCTGTGGTAGGGAGGCCGCTTGCCACTTCGACTCGGTCACCGACGCGCCGACCTGTATTTATTTTGTGTTGGATAAGGCGTTGGTCTGGGCCAATTTCGAATACGAAGTTAAAACCGTCACGCAACACGACGGCGCTTTGCGGCAATGTTAGGACGTCGCTGGCGCCAATATTAATGTCCCCGCGCACAAACATGCCGGGGCGGGTCGAGGGCGTGGTTGGCATATCGACGTAGACCAGCGTTTTTCGCGAGGTTGGATCGAAGGTGGGGGCCACTACGCGGACGCTGCCTTCAACGACTTCATTTCCGGTCAGGGTTATGCGCACCTTTTGGCCGCTTTTTACCTGCATGGATTGATCAGCCATTATCTCGGCTCGCCATTCAATTCGATTTTGACGCACCAGGCGAAACAATTCGGCACCGGATTGAACGACGGAACCGAGTGTGGCTGTACGAGAAGAAATAATGCCGTCGTCGACCGCAACAATCGTTGTTTGCGCTAAACGAATTTGTTGCGTTTTCAATTGCGCCATGGCGGCATCGAATGCGGCCTGCATTTTTTCTTGGCGAATGAGGAATTGTTTGATTTGCTGTTCAGTTAACACGGTACGGCTGTCCGCTGTGCGCGCCCGGTCCGCGTCGGCTTTTGCCTCGTCCAATTCTGCCTTCGCCTGCGCCACGCGTGCTTGTTGTTGTTCGACATCCGCCATCACCATGTCTTGGGAAAGCTGGACGAGTTTTTGGCCATGTCGCACGACCGCGCCGACGTCAACAAACAATTGAGTAATGCGTAAGCCGCCCGTTTCCGCAGCAATAACTGCATCTTGCCAAGCAGCTAGTCCACCGTTAGCCGTGAGGGTGAGTGGCCATTTTTCTTGCTTGGGTTTGACAGTGGTGACAGTTAACGAGGCGCGTGATTTTTGTGTGGCTGCCTTTTCGTTGGCCGCCAGCGCGAACGGCTGATACGTTGTCGTAAACAGCGCAATGACCGCACATGCAATTATGTCGTTGCGAAAGAATGGTCTCACTCAATTTCTCCGATGGCGATTATTTAGGCGCGGGCGTGAGCGCCAGCGCGGTGCAAACGAGTTCCGTAATAACATCGTTTATGTTCGAAACGCGCTTGGGCGTGAATCCATCCCAGTCCATCCGTCGCCATAAGATGGAGCGCGACACGCCCATATTTATCATCATGCCAATTAATGCATGTGCTTTGATGCGCACAGCGGTGGATACGCGTGATTCTCCCGTCGCGGCGGCAATAATGTGTGCCAGTATTTCTTGTGACGGTTCCGCGCGGCGTTGATAAATCAATTCGAATGGGGCGGTGGGGAATGCCAGCTCGCGCATGACCAACACGCCAAACCAACGCGTGCACTGATCGCCGGCTAAATGTGCCATCATCCCTTTTACAAAGATTTCCACTACAACAGACAACGGCGCGGGCGAGCCGTTCGCATTGGCGATGAGTGTGGTTAAGTTGGCTCCTCTGAACAATTTGTGGGTCATTTTGACGTCGAAATGAATTTGTAGAGCTTCCGACACGTGGCATCAAACGCTCTTTGACTCGCCTCATCGGCTCTAACATTTGGATTCCATTGATGAACAAGCGGACCGTACTCT
>JANOTC010000224.1:0-1978 GCA_031416175.1 Gammaproteobacteria bacterium | reverse complement strand
TAGTGTGCGGTTAGGTCTATGACCGTTGTGCAATGTGCGCCTCCTTATTCAATCGCTCTCTGTCACGAATACACGAGTCTACAAAATATCGCGACTGAACATTTAATTGTTCCTATACGTGTTGCCAGCAAATTATAAATCAACACGCCGTCGTTGACCTGTCCTGCTGGTGAGGTCGCGACGGCTCGGTGTTTAGTCTGTTATGCAACGATATTTAACCTGGGACGCGAAGCGATCCCGCTTTGTTTTTCAGATGCGAGTTCCGCCTCTAGCCCGTGCGCAGTTCGAAGGGCGCGTGATGATACGGGTGTACCTGGGTAACATTGAGCCGGCCGCCGCAGCCGTGCGCTGCCAGCAGCTGGCCGCACATTACCAACAGCTTTTCGCTCAATCAAGAAAAGCGGCGGACAGAATCGTAACACCGGTGAACACTATATCTGTCCGCATGCATCTCTGCCTCGACGCTGCGTTGGGCGCACGATTCATAGCGACCTGGAGGTATCAAGCGGCAAATGTCTTCAAAACACAACTGGATGGGTTGAAGGTATGTCCGGACGTTGAATGGAATAAGTTGGAAGCTGAGCTCCAACAAGAACGCGCTAACGCGCGTGCTCAATTGCGTCGACATGACAGCCAAGAATTTGAACGGGTGACTCGGACAATGGAGTCAACCTACAATCTCCAACTGGATGTTGCGGCCACCGACCGCGACGAGCTGGAAAGTAGACTAAATTCAGAGCGCGTGAAGTTTTGTTCCGAATGCCTAACCGCCATCGGCGGCGAAATTTCGGTGCATACGCTATTTCCACAACCAAACGCCCTGTTGCCAGTGATTGAGTTATGGGGCGATCCAGCGAGTCGCCTTCCCGAACTCTGGGTAAAGCGAGTGCTCGCGAGCGGTGCAATTGTGAATGCCAAAACGCGCGACAAATACCAACATATTGCGGACGATCTTGGTTTTATATTGGGACGGCGGCCAGTTCAAGCCGTCCGCCATCCTGACCTCGAATCATTGAAGGCGCTTTGGCTTAAACGTGGAAATGGTGGTGGCACGATCAAACGTAAATTAGATATGCTGAAATCACTGCTCCGATCGCTGCTTTCGGCCGCGGATATTGAGACGCTATTCCAGCGCGTGCAACTCGGAGTACGCGTTACGCGCGTACGACGATTGCCTTTTACGGATGCGCAATTGGGAATATTTGCAAACGCTGTTTTTGACTCTGAATCGCTCTGTTCCGATGATAAGATGTTAGTCGCTTTGTTGCTGCTCACCGGCGCACGCATTGAAGAACTGTATCAACTGCGTGCTGATGATCTTGAGTCGAACACGAATGGCTGGCTGGTGCGAATCGCCGACCAGCGTCAAACTGGAAGTGGGAGCGCGAACCTCAAGAATGCGGTTTCTGCGCGACGGTTACCGGTGAGCCGCGGGGTTTTCCCTGTGATGGATAGCTGGCTATCAGAACGCATCACAGACGGTGGTTTTTTGTTCCAGGGGCAGAGCCAGAACAAGTACGGCAAACGTAGTGCCGCCGCGAGTCGTCGGTTAAATCGTTTCCTGCGTACGTTATTCCCTGATGACCTGAGACTGGTGTTGCAGAGTATTCGCAACACCCTCAGCAGAATTATGCGGCGCGGAAAAACGGATCCGCGGGTGCGGACCCGTTTTCTGGGGCATGCCGATGTCGGAATTCATGATCAACACTATGACCCCGGCGAGCTCCTTGACGACGGTGATTTAGAGAGCGGCGCGACCGCGATTGCTAACTTTCTTCGTAGCCATTTCGGGCAACAAAGCAGACCAAGGGTCGAGGCCAGTGGCGTGGCGGATGAAGTGTGCGTAGAGAGCTGCCTGGATCAGTGAGCGGCGGTAGTAGCGGCCCTGTCCGCCGGTGGCGACCTTCAGTTCCACCGCCAGCGGCGTGGTGCCGCGCCGGAGCAGTGCATCGAGGTAGCGGGGCTTCGCGCCGTGGCC
>JANOTC010000223.1:0-2293 GCA_031416175.1 Gammaproteobacteria bacterium | reverse complement strand
TTGAGGGTAAACCGGCTTTCCGTTTCAGTGCTATCAGAAATTCTTTGGGTACCGAAAGGTTGGACCATACCGAAGGTAGAAAAGTGCTTTTGCGTGTGCCCTCGCTGAGAATGAGTCCATCTTGATTCGGTCTGAGTTGGGTGATTAGACTTTCTTCGTCGGAAAACGTCATCGGCTCGGGCGTTGAGAGGACTGATATGTGTATTTCAACTAACGGATATTCGCTCTCTGTTAGTCGTTCAAAACGAGGATCGCGAAACGCAGCTGCAAACGCGTTAGCAGCGACGTCTTCAATCAGGGGTCGGTACGCTTGGAGTGAGCCAAGGCAGCCGCGTAATTGTTGGTTAATATTTAAGGTGACGAAGGTGGCGCCTAAAATTTTGAGGCGAGCGTCTTTTTCATCCGTTGTCACAGGTAAGGCAATGCCGTGGTTAAGGCCGTGGGCGATAGAGCGGGCGGCCACTCGCAAAAGTGTGTTCTGCGCTTCCAGCGTCAATTTATCAATGGAAGACATAGGCACCATACCCGACGACCCGTTCGCGTGCGCCCTGTGTGTCGCCTGAATTTCTGAGGTCAATGGTTTTCGCCTGCAAGCCACGTTGCTGTGCGACGGTAAGCAGGCCCGCGACGGGATTACGTCCACAGGCGCTGTCCTCGTTCAATTGTTCGGGGTGCAAGGTTTCGATTGCACGCGAGGTGGTTTTATCTAATGCGCGGGCCGTTGCATAGTCGTGGTAGTGACTCAAGTCGGAGCTGATGACGACGAGGGTTTCGCATTCACCCCATAGCGCATCAATGACGCGAGCAACGGTGGTCGCGTCGGCGTCACCGACGACAATGGGCACCAACTTGAAGTTTGCCAAGGCGACTTGTAAAAATGGCAGATGTACTTCTAAGCTGTGTTCAAGCGCGTGCGCTTGATCCATGACGCGCACCTGCGGTAAACGTGAAATGAGTTCTATGGCGCTTAAATCCAGCGCTACATTTCCGAGCGGTGTCGCGAAAAATTGTGTGCTAGGAATCGCGAGTCCGAGAAAGCCAACGCGATGTGCGGGGCCGAGTAGTACCACCCGATGAATTTGATGGCGTACTGGCTCCAGTAATGCGTAGGCAGACGCGGCGATCTCGCCGGAATAAATGTAACCGGCGTGCGGTACAATCATGGCCTTGGGCGGTGGCTCTTTGCTCGTGGTGTTGTGAAGCAACGCTACGACCATTTCGCGCAACGCATTGGCGCTGGCGGGGTAGAATAAGCCTGCAACGGCGGGCTGACGGATGGCGTGCATGACGATACTTCTCCAATCCTGGAACGAGATGGGGTTGTTAGCTATCAAAGCAGTTATAGCACATGCACGCGCACGCGCTAATTTTGGCCGGGTGGGCGGTGGCGTAATTTTCAAGCCATAGACTTGGCGCAAAGCTTAGGCACAGGAGCGTGGTAGTGAATGCGATAGCCGCCTCGACTGAAACTCATGCGTTTCCAACCAAATACTGGCACCGGCTTGACGACGGGCGCGTGCAGTGTGATGTATGTCCACGCGCGTGCAAATTGCATGAGGGTCAGCAAGGTCTTTGCTTTGTTCGTGAACGTAGAAACGACGCGATTGTGTTGGCGACTTACGGTAAGTCGAGTGGTTTTTGTGTTGATCCTGTAGAAAAAAAACCGCTCAATCATTTTTATCCGGGCACGCGCATTTTTTCTTTCGGGACGGCGGGTTGCAATCTCGCTTGTAAGTTTTGTCAAAATTGGGATATTAGTAAATCGCGCGAAGTGCATCGTCTCACCGACGAAGCATCACCCGAAGCGATTGCTGAAGCGGCTGTGCAATCGTGTTGCCGCAGTGTGGCGTACACGTACAATGATCCTGTCGTGTTTATGGAGTACGCGATTGACGTGGCGAAGGCGTGTCGCCAACGCGGTGTAAAATCGGTGGCGGTTACTGCCGGTTATATGTGCATGGAGCCGGCTAAAGAATTTTATGCCTATATGGATGCAGCGAATGTTGATCTTAAAGCCTTCACGGACGCGTTTTATTGGAAAATTTGTGGCGGGCATTTGCAACCCGTTTTAGATTTATTGTTATATTTGAAAAATTAAACGCCGGTGTGGTTTGAGCTAACCACTTTACTCATTCCAGGTGAAAATGATTCTGCGGAAGAAATTGATGCGATGACGCGTTGGGTGGTGCGAGAGCTGGGTCCCGATGTGCCCATGCATTTTACGGCGTTCCATCCTGACTGGAAAATGTTGGATCATGCAGCGACACCAGCGGAGACATTAATGCGGGCGCGG
>JANOTC010000222.1:0-3529 GCA_031416175.1 Gammaproteobacteria bacterium | reverse complement strand
TCGAATTGGCTGGATCGCCACCGGGGAAGGTCCAGGCGTAGGTGTAGTCGGTGTCAACCGGAACGGCTCTGCCTGGCAGCTCAACGCCGCCGAGGAATGCGATACTCTCACCTGTGTGAATCGCAACCTGACCGCGTGGGTTGATCTCAGCCTCAAACCTAGCCGGTGCAGGACTTGCGGCAGGCGGAACGGCGGCTGGGTCCGTTACCGTGATTACTCGAAACACTTGCAGCGATTGCGCCGTTACGGTGTCGGTGGCAGTAAACACAATGGAGTGTTCACCGACCGTTGTAAACTTAACGGGGGGTGGCGTTAAACCCGCAGCGTCGGGCGCGACGCCTGCAAACGTCCACAATGTATCCAGTGCGTTGGGAGTGTCGATTGTCGCTGTCGCTTTGAACGTGACAACGGTATTGATCGGGACTGACACGTCAGCCACGGGTTCAATAATGTCCGCCACGGGTGCTTGGGCAGAAGGCGTCGTTGCACCTTGAACCGTCACATTGCGTACTGGGGGATTCGGATCAACGGCGCCTTGCGCATCGGTCGCGGTCATTTTCACCGTGTAAGTAACGGGGTTAGCTGTCGTGTTCGTAAACGTGATCAGACCTGGATTTTGTAGCGCAGACACGGGTGCGCCACCGCCGAAATCCCAAACGTAGGTAATTGTCGTGTTAGGCACTGCATCGGGGTCGATAGCCGTGGCTTGGAAAAACACAGTTTGTCCCGACATGATGGTCACATCCGTCGCGGGGCTACGAACAATGCCGGATGGCGGTTGGTTAGCGCCGGATGGGCTATTAGCGACGGTAATATTGACTTGGAGCGGGGTCGCAAAGCGGACCGGTGGAAGGCTTGTGTCCTCAACCGTTACAGTAACTGCGTAGGTTCCAGCCCGCGTAAATGTCACTGCACCCGGTGTTTGGCCGATGCTGCTCGGCACTGCACCAGAAAAATCCCACATGAAAACGTACGGTGCTGTACCGCCCGCAGCTACGGCATCGAAATCGACGACGCCACCCACGGGAATACTGGTGTCACCGATCGGACTAATGATGGCGGCAGTCAGAGCGCCCTGCGTGGTTTGGCTACCCGTCGCACTGACAGAAACGACGCGCATGGACGGCGTAACGTCGGGGATGCCTTGGCTGTTAATTACGGTTAGGCGAATGTTAAAAACGCCGGGGCGGTTAAACTTTACGCTGCCCGGATTCTGTACGGCCATATTAGGCACCGCGCCATTAAAGTCCCACGCGTAGGTTAACGGGGTCAAGGCGCTTGGGTCAGAGCCGATAGCCGTAAAAATCAAAGAATCGTTGACTGAAATTTGGATGGGCAGACCGTTCAATGCTGCCGTCGGCGACACGATCACGCCGTTAGGAGCTGGCGGGTTCGGTGCGACCACGGCGTTGGCCCGAATCTGTTTCACTGTTCGTGATTTGGACGGTGCGGTTTGGGCGCATGCCTCGGCAGAAGCGCCCACCACTTTAATGGGGGCTGTTGCATTGGTGCGAGTGGTGTCGGCAATGACCGTGCAAGGGGGCGATGGCAAGGCGGCGGTTAGCGTCCATGTCCCGCCCGCAGAGGCCTTTACGCGCCCCAGTAAACCCGACGTATCTGGGTTCCGAATCGCGATTTCTTCATTGGCTGGGCCTTTGCCCGATGCCACGAGCTGCGCCGAATTGGCGCTTGTCACCCATTGTGCCGAGGTAATCTGTGTGGTGTTGGCGTGTTTCGCTTGGCCATCCGAACAGCCACTGAGTGCCGTTGCTAACATGACGGTTGCGGCGAGGAGTGTTGAGGCGCTGCCTCGCCTAATAAGTAAATCAGCGAAACTGAATGGTGACTGTTTCATTGTAATCCCTCACCGAATATGTCGTTTATCTTTGTGTAGCTGCGCATTGCGAGCCGCCCGTGTTGGTCAATGTGTGACGCATACCGAAAATTCGGCAAATACGCAGTTAGCGGAGCAAAAACAGGGGTTAGCGGTCGTCGATCAAGCGCTGGAAGTGGCTGCCAAACGCGCGAGCAACAAGTCACAAAAGCCGGCCATCTTAAAACGTAGATTCCCTTGCCCCACACATCTCGCTCCAAATCTGTTTCGATCTGTGAACGTTTTTTCTTTTTACACTTCAGCTATTAACCAAAGCTGAAACGCGCGCGATGAATCTTTCGATGATGTTACTTCAATAACCGAGTTGTGTTTCTTCACAAAAAATAATAGTATGTACACGTGCACATATAATAGCGGGTGAGCTTATGCATCGAAAGATGACCATTACCATTGATGAGGCTGTCTATGTTGGCCTGCATAAGGTTATTGGGCGCGGCAATATTAGCCAGTTCCTGGAAGGTTTAGCACGTCCGTATGTCGTGAAAGAGGACTCTCTGGACGCGGGTTATCAGGCGATGGCGGCAGATACGGCGCGCGAAGCAGAGGCGAGTGAATGGAGTGACGCCATCATAGTGGACGTCGCTAATGAAACGAGGTGAAGTATGGTGGGTTTCATTCGATCCGGCTGTAGGCAGTGAAATCCGTAAAACACGGCCCGCCGTCATTGTGAGCAATGATGCTGCCAATCGGCATATGGCGAGGGTGCAAGTCATACCCTTGAGCAGCAATGTGGACCGTATTTATCCGAGTGAAACCGTCGTCACGTTGGCGGGCCAAAAAAATAAAGCAATGGCGGACCAAATTATGACCGCCGATAAGTTACGACTCAAAGAATTGCTCGGCAAGCTAAGTCAGGCTGATATGCGCGCTATTGAAGTTGTTATTAAAGTGCAACTCGGTTTGGACGCACCCTAACTATAACGTGCGCGAGCAGGGTATAGAAAATATTATGCGTTAGACTCTGCAGTGATAGTGTTCATCGCAAATCCACAACACGTGTTGGCTTTAGGTTCGCGTACGATGGCATAGCCGTCCCAACAGGTGCGCCTATGTAAGTAGGATCGGCGATAACGAAGCGTTCGCCTTTGTATTCTATGGTTGCGTCGCCCGCTTTTCCATTTTTCAGTGCCAAAGCGGTGGTCATGTGGCCGGGATAAAGCAGTCCGACTACTTTAATGCCGACCAATTCTCGAACTAACCAGGCGTAGAGGATGGAGCGATCCTCGCAGTCGTTAAAAGGGAAGTACAAGGATTCTTCTATAAAGAAATACTTTTCACGGCCAAACTGCGCCTCATCATTCTTGTAGGGAAAGGCCTGCTGCACAAACGTAAGTAAGAATTCCGCTGCTTCCTCGTCATTCATGGTCGACGTGTATTTTTTAAGTTCACTCAGTAAGCCAGAGCGCAATAACGCGCTGCCAGACGTATCGAAATACAGTTCAAATTCTGACTGCGGGAACGTATCGAGATACTGGACGAGCTGTCGATCATAGGGAACACTAATTTTGATGGGTTTGTCTTTATAGTCGAATTTTAATTCGCGTTGCGCGGTAACGGCTTTGGTAAATCCCGTTGCAGCAGATTGGATGTTAAGCGGTTTGAGTTTGTTCGGATAACTGGCTTCGTAGGTATAGA
>JANOTC010000221.1:0-5502 GCA_031416175.1 Gammaproteobacteria bacterium | reverse complement strand
GTGGCCGACAGGCAGCCGGCTAAAACCGTGTCTGAGTGGTACCCAGATTTGAACCGTGCCGGAATTTGGTCAATTTTGATGATGCAGATTCGTAACTCATTGATTATTTAAAGCCATCACCTAAGTTGATCGTGTTTTGATCAAGTTCGGCGATGGACTTCTGCATGTCCATCGCCGAACGTGAAAATCACTTAAAGACAGCCACTTAGTGAGAGACCCATCATTCAGCTTGACCAAAAACGCCCATTTCTCCAAACTCGGTGACTGTACTCACCTATATTCCAAATCAGGGTACACCATCACACCCCTCGGAAACCACACACCGTCCCAACACCCTTTGTACCCACCCAAAACCAATCCGTTCCTGCTCTAGTCTCAGCGCTCTACGTAAACGATTATCCCGTAAATCATCGTAAAGCGCGCTTTCTTCTTCAGTAAGGCGCGGAAGGTCGCGCAAAGTAGGCTGCGGTTCTTCGCCCCATTGCGATGTGTGTTCCAGCAGCGTTTCGCGGTCCATGAGAAAAGATTTTACTAAGGGAAAAGCGTGGCGCAATTGGTCTAGAATTGCGAAGCCGTGCGTGTCAATGTCGCCCCAATAATAAAGCGTGCATTGCTCCAGCCACTTCGCTTTAACCAATGCGCCAAAGCCGTAACCGCCGCCAAAAATCACGAGGCTATTCGCGATGGGTGGAAATGCGAGATAGTTGATTTCGTTTTCGGTAATGAATACGCGCATGGGCGGCATGGCCAGGTTGGCAAACGCGTCTTCGTTGACAGTGAAGTCTGAATCACGATCACCCACCAACAAAGTGTGCTGGGGATCGAGCAGGCGAAACCGAATTCGCAGGGGCTTGTCTATGAAGCCATAGCGGCGACAGAACTGGCTAACACCTGTCCATGCCGAATCGACGGCAGAGGGAGACAAAGCGAGATCGAATAAATTGCCTAATACTGCACGGTGCGTTTCGACAAACTTCGTGTGTACGCCGGGTATATCCATTTGCCGAATATAAATGTTAGGGCGTGGATGGGCTTGCATCCAGCTAACGACATCCAGAAAAAGTGGCCATTCCGTGGCCAGCTCCAACGCCCGCAGGGGTTGGCTCGCTATCCAAGGCAGCAGCGATGGCTGGCGATCACGGGTTAGTGTAACGAGTTGAATAAAGCGATTAGCGACTTTGGTCTTTCCAATAAGCGCTAGGGCATCGTCGCGCGAATCAATCCAAACTGCGTCGGGTACGGTGTTAGCCCCTAACACGCGATGCTGAATTTCCCGCATTTCTATTCGAAAGTGTGTGCCTTGCCGGAGTTCGGCAATCCACGTGCGCGCTGCGTCGAAATTTTCCGTTAAGTCTTTGGACGTTGGCTTGACTAAGCTGAGTCGGCGCGGAAAAAGTGTTGCGTCGTCAACGTAACTGGCGAGTATTAATCCTTTGTCCCACAGCTTTTGTACTTGGGCTTGAATGTCGGCCTGTGTGGTCCACTTCACGCGATGGCTCGTGCCTTCTCTGTTCGATATTCTTCAATGGTTAAGTTGCGCACTTTCGAGGCGCGCCCCTCCTCATTGTGAACAAAGCCAACGCTGGATACGAACGGCTCAATAATGTGAATTTTTTGCAGTGGCGTAACGATTAATAACTGCAAATTCAATTGTTGAAATAGACGCAATCCGTATTGGGCTGACTCATCCGAGCCGCGACCAAAAGCCTCGTCGATAACGACGAAACGGAAAGAGCGTGAGCGCACGGCGCCCCATTCCAAGCCAAATTGGTAGGCGAGACTGGCAGCGAGTATGGTGTAAGCCAGTTTTTCTTTTTGCCCGCCGGATTTACCGCCTGAATCCGAATAATGTTCGTGCTCTTTGCCGTCTTCGCGCCAGCGTTCGGATGCGGCGAAAGTAAACCAAGTGCGCACGTCGGTAACTTTGTGCGCCCAGCGCTTATCCATATCGGTTTGGCCTTCTCGACCACGAAAACGTTCGATAATGTGCTTAACTTGGAGAAACTTGGCTTCCGAATATTGTGCGTCATCGGAGCCGGTCAGGCTGCCTTCGGTACAGGTACGTAACTCGGATTGGAAATCACGAATGTCAGCATCATGGGCACCTTGTGCCTCTAACACGATAAAGCGCCCCGTGTTGTAATCAATTTGTGTGAGCGATTGATTAATATGGGCGATGCGTTCCTTAATGGTTTCGCGTTCGCGGTTAAGTTGCGACTGAAAATTCGCTACTTCGCGGATGGTGTTTTCATTGAGCAATTCTTTGAAGCGGGCTTCAAAGCGGGGTAGGCCGTCAGCCGCTAGACTTTTGAGCATGCGCCCGTATTCGCCTGCGGCTTCAATGCTGACGTCGGCTTCGAGCGTGTCGAGTCGATACGCTTCTTTGTATTCCGTCATCGCTTTTATAATGCGTTCGCGCAAACGGCCTATAGTCGCTGCGTCGGCGCTAATGCGTCTTTGCAGCCAAGCGCGCATGTCTTGCTCGCGATTGTCGCAGGACTCAATGCTTAGATGATGTTCGCCGAGCGCAGTAGGGCGCATTTCTTCCAGCGTTTCAAAGCGCGACGCATGCCCGGCATTGGCGGGATCGTCCAAATACGATTGTGTCTGACTTTGCAAAGCATACGCATCGGTTCTGCGCTGTTCCGTTTTTGAACGCTTATCGCGTAGCTCGGCCAAATCGTATTCGGTTATTGCTAACATATCGACCAAGGCTTTGAGTCGTGCTGTCAAATTTTTGAGCACGTCGGACGCGGTTTCCAGTTGCCGCTTTTCATCCTGAAGCTGGGCGATGTCGGCAGCCAACGGGCGCCAATCCATTTCGCGGAACTCGGGGTATTCGTCCAACTTTGATAACGTTTCTAAACGCGACTTGAGCGCCTTTTGTTCCGCTTGCAAACGTCCAATCTTGCTGCCTAATTCTCCCAATTGAATTTCTATGTAGCGTGCCTTCGCTTCCAACGCGGCAATTTTCGCTGCATTGGTCCAGCCCAGTACATAACGGCTGCGGTCGTCGAGGCGATGGCGATCATCTTTTTCATGGCGTTCGCCCGCCGCTTTTATTTGGCCAGACGTGGTAATGGCGCGCGTTTCGCGCCGAAATTGTTCGTGCGTGGCGCAACAGGCCACATCGAAACGATGCGCTACTTCACGTTCCATCCAATCGTAAAAGGGTGAGTCCGGCTTAACGGCCAGTTTGCGTGCCAGCGAATCGCGGTGCAGGGTGGGCAATTCGCCTGATATTGTGGGGCGTATTCGAAAATAGACTAAACGTCCGCGCAAATGGGTGCGATCGACCCATTCGGAAACTGGCGCATAATAGGTGTCAGGCACGAGTAGCGATAAGCCAAAATTGCGTAGCAGTCGTTCTGCTGCCCCCTCCCAATCACGTTCATTTTCGCGCACTTGAATCAATTCGCCCGCAAACGGCATGTCGGTTTCGGCCAGACCCAACGCCGTGCACAGGGCGGTACGCATGGCGACTTGCTCGCCTGAAATATTGCTGCGGCGCGCTTTCAAACTCTTAATTTCTGCGCTCAGCGTGTCATGCTCAAGTTTACTTTGGCGGAGCAAAACGGAGGCTTCGGTAAGATCATTTTGCGTGGCGGCTTCGCGCTCTTGGGATGATTCTAACAGTGCTGCAAACGAAAGGCGTTGTTCTAGAAAGCTTTCTGCATTGTCGGCAGGCGCCATACCGAGCGTGCGCACCAATTCAGCGTAACGCTCCGCTTTGCGTCGACGCGCCTGTTGTTCTATTTCTTTCTTGCGGATGTCCTCGGCCAAACGTTCGATTCGGTCACCGCCGTTTTCAGCGATGTTGCGGCGCAGTTCACGTTCTTCAGCGCTTTGACTGGTTTTCTGTTCTTCCAGACGCAGCACGTGCGCGTTTTGACGCGTCCATTCCTCTTCCAACGTGCCCAGGCGCTTGGCGAGTAGACGCAATTTGAGGCTGGCGAAAAATGGCTTTAGCGCATCACGGCAGGCGGAAAGGGCGTCGTTTTCCAAGGTAAGTTCGGTATGCCGTTCGCAGTCAGCCATTAAAGGCGTCAGCAGCGAGACTTGACGTTTCGCTTTTAATACCGCTTCGTGTGCGCGATTGAGATCGTCAATATGGGCGATGTGGGCGGCCACGCGGGGGGCCACGTCAAACGGTTCTAACATATGACTGCGCACAAAGTCGGTAAGATTGCCTACCGATTTCATCGACACTGTTTGGTGGAAAAGGTCTAAGGCTTGTTCGTTGTCGATGCCGAAGCGGCGCCGAAACCAGGCGCCGTAAGGTGGAAAGCTTTCGAACAATTCGGCGCCAGCGTTGCGGAGGCGTTTTCTTAATGTACCAATGTCGGCACCAAACTTGGCGAAATCGGTCGCGATGGACATGTCGCGTTCGGCACCCACGAAAAAACGTGCCGGCTGTGCCTGCATGTCCTTGATCCAAAACACCTGCGCCAAGGTGACGGTTTGGTCATAACCGGCATTATGGAACACGCCAAGAATCACGGAATAATTGTTATGATCACGTAGCGCCACGGCTTTCGATGTGCCGCTTACTTCGTTGCGTTCCGATTTATAGTGGCCCAATACATAGGATCGTAATGAGCGTTCTTTGTTGTCTGCGCCCGCCGCTTTGTTATAGGCAATCCGGTGTGAAGGCACTAATAACGTGGTCACGGCATCGACTAATGTTGATTTGCCCGAGCCGATGTCGCCTGTGAGCAAAGCGTTTTTGCCATCGGGTTGCAATGCCCACACGCGGCTGTCGAACGTGCCCCAATTAAACACTTCAAGGCGTTGCAGACGGAATCCCGACAAGGCATCGTCGGAAACAAAGCTGAGTTCTAAGGCGCCGCTATTATTCATCCGTCGACGCTCCGCTTAATGCAAGTTTATGTGTGCGATAGGTATCCAGTCGCGCGCTAAAATCCGACAACCATTGCGTGTCGACAAAGGCTTTTAGGATTCGTCTCACTTCATACATGGGTTCCTGACCAATCGAGGTGGGTTTTAGGCGTCGTACAAAGCCCAGGTCGATAATTTTTTTCAAGTGCGTGTCGACTTGGTCGATTAATTTTGTTTCATTGCTGCTGTCGGGCAAGAACAACCGAATCAAGTCGACAATTTCAGCGCGCGATACCACCAATCGTGTATCGCCACTGCTGGCATCAAATTCGGCCATTTTTTTTCGCAATAACGCTAACAACAAGCTGACGGGAAATGACAAGGGTCGGCGCGCTACCAGGCGCGGCAAGTTCGGGCTTTCTTCAAAGTCTTCGTTGGCCGAATGCAAAAATGCATAGCCCTCGGCTTCGTCTAACGCTAGGCGTAAACCGATCACCGCTAAATAGTCGCGAATGCGTGGCTTTAAATCGAGCAGCGCGCTCCATTGGGCGCTGTCATTTTCTTTGTAGATAATTCCCTTTAGTAATGGAACGATCAATGTCGATAATTCCGTGTCGACCGACGCGGCAGGGGTATTCACTTCAATTTCCACGGTGCTCACCT
>JANOTC010000220.1:0-3088 GCA_031416175.1 Gammaproteobacteria bacterium | reverse complement strand
CCACGCCGGTGTCGTAGGTAATATTAGAACCGCCGTGCGCGTCCGACGTTAATTCTTGACCTGACCATTCGACGAAGCCACGGAAACTGTCAGAAAATTCCTTACCCACCACCACGCCCAAAATGCCGCCTACAAAGCGCTTATTATCCGAGTCAGTATCCCAAATCAATCCGGACATCACACCGAGCGAAAAAGCATTGGGTAGATCCCATTCCGCCACACCTCGCACGGAAGGGCGAATGCTATGGCCTTTGAACGCCTCCGCGCCCGTTGGTAGATCGGCATGGAATAGCCAACCGATAGATGGCTTTTCAGCCTCATTGCCATCGTAGGAATGCCATTTTACGCCGATCGCGATATCCGAAATGCCGTTTTCCTTATTGCTTTCACCCGTCGCGGAATCGTCTGTTTTGGCGGAAATAAAACCATCCATTTCCAAACGCGCTTCCAAATTCTCTGAAAAACCGTAACGAAAAAGGGTGGGCGTTGAGAACGTTTTCGCTGATACACCCTCTGCAGAGTCTTTTTCATAATTAATGCTACTTTCAAACTGAAAGCGGCCATGTCCAACTGTGTTGCTTGACTCGACAAAGTCAGGCCGGTCTGTGGCGATGCCATCTTCTTCGGCGCTCGCCGAATTGGCGAAGAACGCGACCGCTATCATTGCCAAAGCAGGCATGGGCATCATTGGCTTGGCTAGCGCTAAACGCTGTTTTTCCATGGCATTGTCCTCATTTCTACAACTCACGAGAATTAAGTAACGGATAGCACAGCGCGAACTTTAGCGTGAAGCACTACATGTCATTGAGATTAGTGGAAATATTCCTAATCCAAGTTACAAACTCACTACAATTACACGCCGTTAAGCTCTAACACCGCGCGTGAAATTGACATCAACTTCCAACCACACGCCTTCTGAATTTGCCAATGCCTGGATTTCTTTTAGATGTTCGGTTTTGAATTCCTCTAGTCGCTCACCCAATTGCGCAACCAAGCCACGAAAGCCCGCATTCCACAACACTTCCCACCAGCCATTAGCATCCGTGTAATAACCCAGAGATTTGCGAACGACGCTCACCTCTTTTAGCCCAGCGTCAGTAAACAGCGCGCGCAACTGCTCCGGTTCGGCCATGCGTTTCCAACTGAGCGGTTGTTGCGGCACGTCGATTCCAAATTCTCGCAGTTTGTTCATCGCCATCTCGCCGTACGGCATAAAGGACTCCCCACAAAAACCGCTCACAGTCACACTGCCACCCGGTTTTACTTTGCTGCTAATGTGCGCTAACAATTGCACCATGTCTTGCACAAAGAACAAACCAAACGCACAATTGGCATGATCAAATGACGCTTCAGGAAAAGGCATCGCTGTCATATCCATCGTGTGAAACTCGACGTTACCCAGGGCGTAATGGCTAGCACGTGCCTGCGCCTGAGCGAGCATCGCGGGCGAAAAGTCCACGGCACTTAACCAGCCTTGCGACAGACGACGGGCAAGCGGAATGGCCGCCGCACCTGTCCCACTGGCGACATCCAAGACGCGCTCGTGTCCTTGAAGTGGCAAAGAATCGGCCATGAATTCGCCTGCGAGGTGGAAAAAGCGGCAAGCGCCCGCACCGTAAGCATCCGCGACGGCGTTGAATGTGTTCTTAATGGCGATTTTTCGTTGTAATTCTGGATCGACGTCTGTAATGGCCGCTTCTGACATGAATTCGTCCTTTGAGTAATGGTCCTAGACGCTGAAGGCGTCGCGAGTCGCTATGATAATCAATTTCCTCTTTTATTGGATTGCCAAGGAGCGCTTTTTCTTCGCCACGGATTGGCATACCATCTCACCTAAGGGATTCACAAACGTGCGAGTTTCGTTTCGAATTGCAACTGGATGAATAACATAGAATGAATGCATTCTCTACCCTAGGACTTTTCGTTGCCACCGCCGTGGCAGAAATGGTGGGATGCTACTTGCCCTATTTGTGGGTTAATAATCGCGCCCCAGCCTGGGTTCTAATTCCTGCCGCCTTAGCGCTTGCGTTGTTTGCGTGGCTATTGACACTGCACCCTACCGCCGCCGCGCGTGTCTACGCCGCTTATGGTGGCGTGTATGTGGCGACGGCCCTGGTGTGGCTATGGTTGGTCGACGGTGAGAAGCCGCACCTTTGGGACATTGTGGGAGCAGGCGTCGCGGTCGCCGGTATGGCCATTATTATGTTCGCGCCGCGAACCTAGGCTTTTGTTCGCATGTTGAATTTGGATTTAGCGCTAGACCTATGCCATCATTCCCACCGACACGCTCACTGAGCATCGCGATTTACTATGGACTCTCTAGACATGGAGGCTTATGGCGTACGCTCTTTCCATAACACGCACCGTTCGTCATCCGGTTTCGGTGGTCACGATCAGTCGCAACACCCAATATTAACCATCCGCGCACAACAATTCGCGGCGTTTGCCGCCGCGCTGGACCCACATCGTTCAGAGTTTTTACTCGATCACCTTCGGCTTAACCACGCGGATAAAGCCGAGAAAATGGGCCATGTCGGTTTGGCCGATTTTGTTTCCCAAGAACTAAAGCGCGCGACTGAATTTGGCCTCACTGAACGGGCCGATATTTGTCGATTGCTCGATGTGGTGATTGTACTTGGACCCATCCTGAGTGCGTCCGACTCGGCGTGGCTTAATAGCCTAATGCGTGACACGCAGATTAAGATTCCTGCCCGGCTAATTGACAAACTGCATCGACAATTTCTGTACCGCCTTGAAGAGATGAGCGAATGTTGATCGAAGCCCGCCGTTCGAATCCCCAGTTAAGCGTGCTAGCGCAGCCTATAGCAAGCGAAGACAACGTGGTGCAGCGTTGTCCATTGCGCGAAAAAACACCGGCGCGGATGTTAGTCTGGAATATGGATGAACTCGGCGGTGGATTTCATCGCCCCACCGTGCGGCCTGATTATGCCATTGCGGCGTATGCGCAGGTTATCTCCATGTTAAAAGCGGACTTTGTTGTATTGTTGGGTTTAACACGATCTATTGGCGAATCGCCTCAGGTCAATCCAGACAGCGAACACATCGAAATTAAGATGGAAGAGCCAGC
>JANOTC010000219.1:0-3070 GCA_031416175.1 Gammaproteobacteria bacterium | reverse complement strand
AGATGGCGAAGCCGTGACGCAGGCTAAACGCGGCGATCAACGTGTGACGCCATTCGGGGCATTCTTGCGAAAAACGTCATTGGACGAGCTGCCCCAGTTTTTGAACGTGCTGGAGGGTAGTATGAGCATTGTTGGACCACGACCTCACGCGGTGGCGCACAATGAGATGTACCGTAAGCTCATTAAAGGTTATATGGTTCGCCACAAAGTGAAGCCAGGAATTACCGGTTGGGCCCAAGTGAATGGTTTGCGCGGGGAAACCGACACGCTGGATAAGATGGAAGCGCGAGTAAAATACGATATCGACTATTTGCGCAACTGGTCGCTAAGTCTGGACATTATGATTATTCTGCAGACGGTTCTGGTCGTGTTCAGGGACCGTAACGCGTATTGAGCGCACCTTCTGCCTTGGAGCTGGGCTGAATCTCACTGGCAATGGCCTCGGCAATTATCTGTTAGGTGATGGGGTTGTTTTACTCGCAGCCAGGCTTGTTCTAGCGACTGCCATCAACGCACCGCGCCACAAAAACCGAAAACGTCCCAAGATCATCCTCAACGCTGGCTTTTTCTAACGCGGCCATGTAGGCGGCGCGGTCTTCGACGCGAATCACCGTCCAAGGGTATCTGCCAGAGGCCAGCATAAGATTCATTGTGAATCGCGCCATGCGGCCGTTTCCATCCATATAGGGGTGAACAAAGCCAAACAGCCAGTGCCCGAGCACGGCGCGAACGAAAGCGTCGGGTTCAGCGCTAAAGCACTCACGCAAGGCTTCCATTCCATCTCTCACTGTTTCGAAGGGCGGTGGAGAATGCCTCGATCCACGCAGAAACACCACGTGGCGTCGATATCCGACGAGATCGCGACGCTGCAGGATGCCTGCATCTACGGATGGGCCAAATTGGCTCTGGAACCACGCCTGGTGTCGCTCATTGAATATCTGCCCGGTTAGAGCAGGGGAGGATCCCATCGCAGAGTAAACCTGCCCCGCATCGGCTTTGACTAATTCGAACGCATCCAAATAGCCTCGGGCCGCCATGGCATCGATTTGGCGACTATCCTGTGGATCGCCCAATGGATCCCATTGTCCTTTCCCCACCTTAAGAATAAGTTCGGGGGTGACTCGGTAGCGCTCGATGGAAAGGCTGTGGTAAGCGTCCTCCACCCGAATAGCTTCAACACGCGCTAAATATTCTTGTGGCGGTACATCCAGCACGGCATGCAGGGGTCGGGCAGCAAATACAGTTTCCCGGTGTTGCGCCCAAAGCACCCTTATTCGCGTGTAGAGTGGTGTGCGGCTAGGCGTGCCAAACGAATAAACGGGTTGATCAGCAAAGGGATTCTCGTCGACGGGAAGCTTGGATCTTAGCCCGGATAATTGTCGTAGGATGTCGTTGGCAAATTCATTGCGCCCAATACTGCGGTACGCGGCGATAAGGCGGGCAACACCGGTGGTGTTGACGTCGACGAGCGCCGCGATTGCACTTGGATCATCAATTTTTCCCATGGCGATCTGGATTTCTCGGGCATAGTCCTTGAAGTACCGCGGATTGAGCATGACCAGACAATAGGGTGCCGACATGCAGCGCACGCCCATGACAGTCTCGATATGCTCCAGCGGAGGAAAACTGCGCCCGCCTGGGTACAGTGCAACGCTGTGGCCGAAGGCGAGTTCCTGAATCTGACTTTGATTGACCGCCAGCATCACATTCACCTGTTTGGGAACAACATTGTGCTGCGCCTGCCGGAGCAAGGAATGCTCAGCGGTCAGGCAGTAGTCGCTGCCAAACCGTTCGGATAGATAGCTGGCGAGGTACTCCCAGTAATTGGCAAAAAATGGCGTGGTATCTCCGGGCGCCGCTAACGGATCGGAAACGAAGTACCAACCTTTTAGGATTTCGCGCAAGTAGCCTTTTTCCAATAACACCACACGCGATGAGCTCCTTATTTGCTTACCGCGGACAACGCCGCGTTCCGACCCGAGAACTTGATGAAGCTCAGTCAATGCTGTCGCAAGCTTTTGTTGTTCGGTCAGTCTCGGGCGCGCCATGTGGAAGCCTCATAGTTAATCTTTTTAAATTCACATGGATTGATAAAATAAATCTACATGGTTTTTGTAAATTTATCAGAAAATTTTTCGATTTTGCATCGATGAAGGGGCGGCAGCGGCTGGGTAACCAGCTGTTGCATGAATACTGCGAGCAAAAGCAGCTGCGCGTAAACAAGTGCGGCAAGCTGGTGGTGGCCCAGGATCAGTCTCAGTTAGCGTCGTCGGATGAATTGCTGCGGCGTGGTTTGGCGAACGGGGTGCCGCTGCGTTCAATTTCAGCTAAAACCTTTGAGCGTGCTTTGTTCTCGCCTACCACCTCGTCTTTAGATCCTACCGAAGTGATGACGGTAATGATCACGCTCGCGGATTTAAAGGCAAGTTTTGACTAGACGTGATCGCCCGATGGCAATCCACATGACGGCGCGCGAACAATCCTTCTTCATTTAGTTTGTATTTCCCGCAAAATCTGAATTTTATTTAATAGCGCCTTCATATCAAACGGTTTACTAAGAAAACCAGCGATACCAATTTGAGCCGCTGCTTCAGGCGTTGCGCGCTCGCTATATCCAGTACAGAGAATAATGGGCGTGCCTGGTTTTATCTGGAGAATTTTTTCTGACAATAACATGCCAGACATGCCGGGCATGGTTTCATCGGTTATCACCACGTCAATGTTATTTGCATTCTGGGTAAATGACTCTAACGCTTTGATCGGGTCTGTAAAAACAATAATGTGAGCGCCATAGGCTGAGAGGTATTCGTTCAGCATATTGGCAAGGGCGGGTTCATCCTCTACCACCATTATTTGGGCACCTTTGATATTTGAGGTGGGTGCAATGCGGTCGCTTGTCTCTTGAGCTTTTTCTTCGACTGTCTCCAGGGGCAGCAAGATGTTGACTGTGGTGCCCGTTCCAACACTGGATTGAACAAAGATATGACCGGCCTGCGAATGCACCAGACCATGCACGACCGATAATCCCATTCCCGTGCCCTTAGTCAGCCCCTTGGTGGTGAAAAATGGA
>JANOTC010000218.1:0-9854 GCA_031416175.1 Gammaproteobacteria bacterium | reverse complement strand
GTCGCGTATTTTAGTTGGCGTTACCGCGCCGACGGTTTCAAACTTGGCATAGGACTCATGTTAGTGGTAGGCGCCGCTGACTTACTCGGCGGCACGATTAAAGATACCGTTCAGGCCAACCGTCCTAGCGCTGAAATTTTTGATCAGCTTCGCCACGTCGACACCGATTCTGGACCCTGCGCCAACGGCACTACCGGCATGCCCTCCAATCACGCTATCAATTTTTTTGCTGCCTTCGCTTTTCTAGCCGTTATTATGCGCCGCCCGGCCTGGGTCGCACCCATGTTCTTTGTCGCGGCTGCAGTTTCACTCTCACGTATTTACTTTGGCTTGCACTATCCATCGCAGGTTTTAGTGGGTGCCACGCTGGGCGTTATTTGGGGTGCCGTCGCGGCACGATGGATTTTGCCTCGCTTCCAATTTTTCGCCCGTTTACACCCAAAAATTGTTCAACGCTGACCGCATTTAACGGCCAACCCACGGAATGGAAACTCAGCCGATCTTAGCCTCTAGGCTCCCGCACAAATTGTCCCTGGTTGTACCCATGTACAACGAGGCGGACAATGTTGAACCGTTGCTACTGCAAATACACCGCGCGTTTATTCACTACGCGTACCCCTGGGAAATCATCATCGTTAACGATGGCAGCTCCGATCAAACTTCGGTTCAATTGCACCGCACTGCGAAAACCCTAGGTGCACACGTACGCATACTCGATATGCAACGCAATTTCGGCCAAACGGCCGCCATGCAGGCTGGAATCGACGCGGCGCGCGGTGACGTTATTGCCACCCTCGATGGCGACCTCCAAAACGACCCCGCTGATATCCCGCGCCTAATCCAACGTCTATTAGACGAAGACCTCGACCTGATTTGTGGCTGGCGCAAGGACCGCAAAGACAATCGTTGGCTGCGCACGATACCCTCGCACCTTGCCAACTGGCTCATTGCCAAGGTGACCGGCGTCTATTTGCACGACTATGGTTGTAGCTTAAAAGTGTACCGGGCCAGCGTAATCAAGAATCTGCGCCTCTACGGCGAAATGCATCGCTTCATCCCCGCCTGGATGGCCACGCAGACCACGCCCACGCGTATAAAAGAAGAAGTAGTCACCCACCATAGCCGCGAACATGGCACCTCGAAATACGGAATTTCGCGCGCTTTCCGCGTACTACTCGATTTACTTTCCGTGTATTTCTTCATGCGTTTTCGCGCCCGCCCCGGCCATTTTTTCGGTAAAATAGCTTGGATTTTTGGCGCCGTGGGTGTCGTCTCGCTAACCTACTTGTTCTACGTGAAATTTCTGCTTGGCGAAAACATAGGCACGCGCCCCTTGCTCTTTATCGCCCTACTCTGCATTATGATGAGTGTGCAATTTCTGACCACGGGTGTGTTAAGCGAATTAGTGGCACGCACGTACTTTGAATCGAGCCACCAGCGGTCCTATGTTTTAAGACACCCCAATACTATGAATTTACATGACGACGAGGGTTGGAATCCGGAATGAAGAAAACGCTAGCTTTTTCGCTATCAATATTTTTCGCTTTACCGAGTGTGGCCGCCACCCTTCCCCCTGATTTCGAAGCGCGTTACAGCATTCGCAAAGGTATTTTAGAGGTAGGACAAGCCGTTCGAACACTCAGTCGACACGCAGATGGCGCGCTGACTTACAGTTCCGAAACTAAAACAACAGGCATAACTGCGTTTTTTCTCAAGGAAAATCTCTCGCAATTTACTCGATTCGAGGAAAAAGACGGCTTTATTCGCCCGCTAGAATATCGTTACAAACGGATAGGCCACACCAACAAAACGGTTGTCCAAACCTACCAATGGCAAAAAGCCGAAGTGAACAGCCGGGTAGACGATGAAACCTATGTTTACGAAATGCCACCTCGTACCTTAGATCAAAACGTCTACCAACTTGGACTTATGCTCGACCTCGCGGATGGTCGCCGCAATATGCGTTACGAAATTGGCGAAAATGTACGCCTTAAGAGTTATGACGTAAAGCTAGACAAACGTGAAACGATCGTGACGCCGCTCGGTCGTGTCGATACTGTGGTTGTCTATGTGCGCGAAGGTAATAATGTAACCACCTTATGGGCTGCACCGGACTTAGCGTATTTGCCGGTTCGCATCGAGCATTCCGAAAACGGTTCGACATTTTCGGCCATTCTAGAAGCCTTAAGCGGCATTCCTCGCTCAAGCAAAACGTTCATTAATAACGACGACAACAACGGATTCGATTAAATCTCGGTCCAAGCTAACAACCCACATGAAGTAAATTACTATAATCAGTAAGTTAATAGTAACTTTTTTTCCTTCCGCCGAAAGTTTCAATTCCGAGCAACCGCTATAGATGTAGCACGCACAAGAAATGCGGGCGGTGCGGCAAATTCGTGCAAAATTTTGTACCAAAGACTTCATACCTAGCTGTCACGCGCCGATACATTACTTGTAGTCTACGTTAATCATGTATGTTAAAGAGGTTAATATGAATATCGCACGTTGTGTAACAGGTTTATTGTTCAGTTCATTTGTATTTGCTGGCGTCGCCTTGGCGGAAGAAGCTCCTGAGGTGCCGCAAACAGTTGACGGTACAACGAAAGTCACGGCCGAAGACGTGATTTCCTTGGTGGAGAAAAACCCCAAACTGGTCATTATTGACAGTCGAAAATCAAGTGATTTTGAAAATGGATTTATCGAAGGTGCCATTAGTCTACCCAACACAGATACTAATGCGGCCTCCTTGGCCAAGATCGTGGCAACAAAAACCACACCCATACTTTTCTATTGCAACGGCATTCGCTGCGGCCGTAGCGGGAAAGCGGCCGGAATAGCCAAGGCAGATGGCTATACTAAGCTCTATTGGTTCCGTGGTGGCATGGAAGAATGGGAAGCCAAAGGTCTACCCGTCACGAAGAAAAAGTAAGCTTTATGCTTCACTTTAGTAATCGCAAAATATTTTGACGCTTTCAATAGAAATACTGTTTGCAGTTGAGCTTTTTGAGGCCGAACCAGGAAGGTTACGCGCGCAGGACGGACACGCAACGCGATCGGCCTCAATAATTTCGAGTAAGTGGTGAATAGCATCCCTTGTTCGAATTAGGAGGACCCATGAGGTCGCAACCCCTTTCAATTAAGACCCTTACTGTGAGTAACACGGTAATACTTGGACTAGCGGCGACCATATTATTGGTTATCGCTGGCGTTATGTACAAAGGCGCTGCGCGCGACGAAGAGTCACGCGTGTTGTCGCGCATTGTCGAAGTTGCCAGCTCAGAAGTGCTCAAACAACTCCAAGCTCAGGTCAAAGACCTGGGTGAAACGACCGAGAAAACTGGAGAGTTTCGCGGTTTAGTGAAAGACATCGGCACAGACGAGAATAAACAAGCCGTTGTCACCGTGCTCAACGACCAATTTCATCAACGTTTTGTCACGACAGGCAAACTGCGCTTACAAAAACTTCGCGTATTCGACGTTAACTTGGCCCTGCTCGCAGAAAGCAGCGAGGGTGCCACGGGCCTCCCGCCTAAACTAACCGATTCCTTATTCGAGATCGCCAAAGCGCGTGAAGGCAGCGACCGACTAAAAGCTTTACCCCATATTTGGACCTCCACCACGGGCACTTATATTTCCATGTTAGTGCCCGTGGGCGGTATGCGTCTGATCGGTTATCTGGAAGTAGTTGTCGACCCCACCGCCAACCTTCAAGCGGTCGAGAATATATTGAAGGCGCCGGTGCGACTCACCAGTAATCATGTCGAAGTATTTAAAAGTGAAAAATGGCCAACGAATATCGATTCCGACTCGCTGATAGTCGAATACACCTTGCCGACAGCAGACAATAAACCGGCCATCAAGATTGAGGTGGTAGAAAATATCCAAGAATTCAACGCGAGCTTTGCCAAAACGCAAATGTTAGCGTTGGCTGGGTTCGTTACCGTTATCGCAATTTGCATCATCGTTACCTTAGGCATTTTCAATCGTTTCGTTTTCACGCCTTTACGCGCTCTCATGAAGAACATGGACCACTGCGCTAACGGCGATTTATCCATTACGGTCGGCTCGACTGGCTTGGCTGAGCTGCAAGTGTTAAGTGCTTCGCTGCGCCGAGTCATCGACGGAATGCGTGGGCAAGTCAGCGAGCTAAGCAATAATGCCGGACAACTGTCAGAGGCGGCGGAAAAACTAACTGTTATTACAAACGACGCAAGTCAAGGTTTGGTGCAACAACAGCGCGAAACCGATCAAGTCGCGACGGCTATCACGCAAATGTCGTCGACTGTCCAAGAAGTCGCACGTAGCGCCGAAGCCGCCGCTAATGCAGCCCGTAATGCAGATCGCGACACCGTCAACGGTCGAGACATCGTTGCGAAAGCAATTGAACAAATTGACAGCCTCGCCATGGAAATTGAGCGAGCCACAGCCGTCATTCACAAACTCGACGGCGAAAGCGGGAAAATCGGCTCAGTGATGGATGTTATTCGCAGTATTGCAGATCAAACCAATTTGCTTGCACTCAATGCCGCCATCGAAGCCGCCCGCGCAGGCGAACAAGGCCGAGGGTTTGCCGTTGTCGCCGACGAAGTGCGCGTGCTTGCAAGCCGCACTCAGAAATCAACCCAAGAAATTCACGCGATGATTGAGCGCCTGCAAAACGGCGCGAAAGAGGCTGTTAAAGCGATGCAAGACAGTAAGACTCACGCGAAAACCACTGTAGAACAGGCAGCAAAGGCGGGAAGCTCGCTCGACGGCATCGCCAAGGCGGTGACCAGCATATCCGAAATGAACACGCATATTGCCAGCGCGGCGGAAGAACAAAGCGCCGTCGCCGAGGAAATTAACCGAAGCGTGGTTCGCATCAGTGAAATTGCCGACAATTCCGCTAACGGCGCCAAGCAAACCGCTCAAGCCAGCGAAACGCTCTCGCATCTCGCCATGAAACTACAAAACGTGGTGAAAAAATTTAAACTCTAACAACGAACGCGTAACTTCCTACGTAGGTAATATCGCCTCGCCGCGCACTAACTCTTCCCACGTTTCACGTCTGCGAATAACATGGAAGGTGTTACCGTCTACCATTACTTCCGCTGCGCGTGGCCGTGAATTGTAATTTGAGCTCATGGCGAATCCATAGGCGCCCGCCGATCTAACGGCTAATAGATCTGCCGATGCCAAACGCAACTTCCGATCTTTACCGAGAAAATCGCCCGTTTCGCAAACCGGACCCACTACATCGTAAACACGTTCTGGCGCGCTCGAATGTTCCGCGAGAGGTACAATCTCCTGCCAGGCGCCATACAAAGAAGGTCGCAGCAAGTCGTTCATCGCGGCATCGACCACCGCAAACTGTTTACCCGGCGTGTCTTTTAAGTATTCCACTTGTGTCAACAACACGCCCGCGTTGCCCACAATAGAACGGCCTGGCTCAATGTGCAGCGCAAACGGCACATTCGCTAACTTCGCTAACACGGCTTTGGCGTAATCACCCGGCACCGGCGGCTCTTCGTTGCGATAGCGAATACCAAGCCCACCGCCTAAATCTACATGCTTGAGCCCAATACCGCGCTCAGTTAATTGCGCCACGAGATTCAATACGCGATCTAGCGCGTCTAAAAAAGGCGCCAAATTTGTTAGCTGCGACCCAATGTGGCAAGCAACGCCAACCACTTCGATGCCGGGCAAGCGCGCCGCCTGTTCGTAAACGGCCAAGGCGGCATCTATATCAACACCGAATTTGTTTTCTTTGAGTCCGGTCGAAATATAAGGGTGCGTGTTCGCATCCACGTCGGGGTTTACCCGTAGCGCAATGCGCGCGCGCTTGCCCATTTCGCTTGCCACCGCACTCAAACGCTCTAACTCCGGCGCCGATTCCACATTAAAGCAATGAATGTCTTCGGCCAGTGCATAGCGCATTTCTGCCTCGGTTTTACCAACGCCAGAAAACACCACCTTATGGCGATCACCCCCGGCCTGCAACACGCGAAACAATTCGCCCCCGGAAACGATATCAAAACCGGCACCTAAACGCGCTAACACGTTTAACAAGCCCACGTTAGAATTGGCTTTTACCGCATAACAGACTAAATGCGCACGACTCGCCAAACTTTGGTCATACGCACGCCATTGTTGTTCAATGGCCGCGCGGGAGTAGACATAACACGGCGTACCTAACTGCTTTGCCACGTCCTTAAGCACAACGCCTTCCGCGCATAGCTGTCCATCACGATACGTAAACTGGTCCATTGAAAGTTCTCACTGAATTAGAAATTGCTGACGATGCACTTAAGGCGATGGCTGTGTTGTACGCGATGGCTCCGCGCCCGGCACTTTTTTCTGTTCGGCTTTCGGTGGCTTATCCGGTAAATAAAGATCACCTTTTTGACCGCAACCGCACAGCACCAACACGCATCCGACGCACAGAAACAAGGCTACATTTTGCTTCACATCCACTCCCTCACTATTCCAACATCGGGTCCAGCACGTCGCAATCATTTTTATGTTTTTAGGTTTTACCCTATACTAACGTCGCCCAACGAATGGAGACTCATCACCGTGATTAACTTGCCCGAATGCGTCATTATCGAACCCACGCTGCCCTGCCGCGCCTCCGTCATATGGCTGCACGGCCTCGGCGCCGATGGCCATGACTTTGAGTCCATCGTGCCTGAATTGCGCCTTTCAGCCAGCCTCGGCATTCGTTTCATTTTCCCGCATGCGCCGCACCGACCCGTTGCCATAAACGGCGGCTACGTCATGCGCGCGTGGTATGACATCAACCATCCTAACCTTTCCATGCAAGAAGATGCCGTCGGCCTCCGTGACTCCGACCGCCTCATCACCGGCCTGATCGAGCGCGAAATCAAATTGGGCAGCCCAGCCAAGCGCATTGTGCTCGCGGGTTTTTCTCAAGGCGGCGCCCTCACGCTCTACAGCGGACTACGTTACCCGGAGCGGCTAGGCGGTTTGCTCGTACTCTCCGCCTATTTACCGCTCGCAGAAAAATTGGCAACGGAGCGTGCCCCGAACACTGTAGCGGCGCCCATTATGATGATGCATGGCACCGATGACACCGTCATTCCTATCGCACTCGCCGAGCGTTCCCGCGAAGTTCTCACCGAACTTGGCCACACCGTTAGCTGGCGCCGCTACCCCATGGCCCACAGCCTGTGCCAAAAAGAAATAAGCGACATCAGCGCTTGGCTAACGCAAATTCTAACGTAAAAACATTCCGTTAGGCGGCATTCGCCGCTAAGGCTTTGCGGCGACGTCGATTTAGCCAAAAGCCCACGCCTAACATAGCCAACAAGCCCGCCGACACCGGCAAATTACCAAACACAACATACGGTGTCATGCCAGTTAACGGCTGAACCTTATCCGTCAACACATGCTCAACAAGCTGCGGTGACTCCGACTTTATTCGCCCTTTTTCATCAATAAACGCCGAAACGCCGGTATTGGTTGAACGTAACATATATCGTGCTGTTTCCAAGGCCCGCATACGTGCAATTTCTAAATGCTGATGCGGCGCCATGGAATCGCCAAACCAGGCGTCATTACTCGCATTAATGAGCAAGGTCGCGTCCGGCATGCTATTGATAATTTCCTCACCGAAGGCGTCTTCAAAGCAAATCGATATACCCACCAATTGACCAGCGACTTCGAGCAACTGGGACTCGCCATTGCCGCTGCTAAATTGCGACATGGGAATATTTAGGAATGTTACCAATGGACCCAAAATGCTCGGTAAAGGCATGTATTCGCCGAACGGAACTAGATGCTTTTTCTCATAGGAGCCATCTATTCCGCCCATGGCAAGCATGCTGTTGAAATAGTTTTTCTCACTCTCGTTGTATACCGGAATACCAACCAATAATTCAGAACCATTGACGCGCGCCTCTTGCGCCATGAGTTGCATAAATGGGCGTACTTGGTGATAGAACGCAGGCACTGCTGTTTCCGGCCACACCACTAAACGACTCTTCCAATGTTCACGACTCAGATTGGCATAACGTTCCATAATTCGAACGCGATTCTCGACCAGCCATTTTTCGTCCTGTGGAATATTGCCCTGAATTAGACTGACTTCGAATGGATCACCCGCGACGTCACTCCAATCAACCCGTCCCAGACCCATGGGCACGAGCCAAATAAGTACAAGGGCGATCCCCGCTGGCTTTTTCTTGGCGTCATTCACCACTAACAGATAATACGCCAACGCGACACTCATCACGGCGGCATAGCCAATACCGTACACACCGATGACCGGCGCAAGCCCGCTGATTGGGCTATCAATTTGACTGTAACCCACATTCAGCCATGGGAAGCCGGTGAACAGTTGGCCCCTAATCCACTCTACCAACGTCCAAATCATGGGGAAAACGAACAAGAGACGAAACGCCACTACGGTGCGCCATGCAGGAAATAATCGAGTGGTTAAATAGCCCGCCACGGCAGGAAATAGCGCCAGAGCCATGACAAACGCCGCTGTGAGCGCGGAGGCCAACATCGGCGGCACACCCCCAAAACGATTCATGCTCACATAAACCCAAGACACCCCCAAGCCGAACATGCCCAACCCAAACAGCCAACCGCGCCACAGGGCACGTTTGGGCGTGGCATCTACCCAGACTGCAACGAGCGCAAATAAGGCGACCAACGCGAGTGGATCGAAGCCCACAGGCGCAAAAGCGAGAACCAATAACGCACCCGCCACCAAGGCAAGCGCATCTCCCCGCCATCCGGCGGCAATCACTGTAAGATTAAATTTCACGATGAGTAGTTTCTAATGTAGGTTCGCGGCCAAGCTCAGATTCATGTTCTGAACCCTGGGGTGACTCGATGGAGATGACGAGCAATAAATGTATGCGACGGTTGTCCGCACGCAACACGGTGAACTGAAACTTGCCTATTTGGACTTTTTCGCCTCGCTTTGGCAAGTAACCAAACCGATTTAACACGAGGCCACCAATCGTGTCGAATTCCTCGTCACTGAATGGCGTAGCGAAATATTCGTTGAACGTTTCAATCGGCGTTAAGGCTTTGACTGAGAATTTGTTCTCGTTGTATTTCACAATAAATGTATCTTCATCGAAGTCGTATTCGTCTTCAATTTCACCGACAATTTGTTCCAATACATCTTCAATAGTCACCAAACCGGCAACACCACCAAATTCATCCACCACAATCGCCATGTGATTTCGGTTGGAGCGAAACTCCTTCAGCAACACGTTTAAGCGCTTGCTTTCAGGTATAAACACAGGGGGACGCATCACATCCCGCAAATCAAACGCCGATTTTTCTCGATTGGCGAAATACGACAACAAATCTTTCGCCAACAGGATGCCCACCACTTCATCGCGATTTTCACCAATCACCGGAAATCGAGAATGGGCAGACTCGATCAATACGGGCAAGTAGTCTTCGGGCGCAATATCTCGATCTACCACGATCATTTGCGAACGCGGCACCATGATATCGCGTACCTGCATATCCGCGATTTGCAGAACGCCTTCGATCATGCCGAGTGATTCTGCGTCAATCAGTTCGCGTTCTTGTGCTTCGCGCAATACCTCTAGTAGTTCGTCGCGGTCTTTGGGTTCACCCGCCAACGCGTGGCTAATTCGATTCAGCCACGAACGGGAATCACCCGCATTGGGTCGCGTATCTTTCATGGTAAGAAATGTGCCTGATAAGGATCTGAGAATTTAAGCGTTTTCATAATGTCTACTTCCAGCTTTTCCATTTGCTGTGCTTCGCTCTCGTCAATGTGGTCATAGCCAAGCAGATGTAATGTACCGTGCACTAACATGTGCGCCCAATGGGCTTCCAATGCTTTATTTTGCTCGCTC
>JANOTC010000217.1:0-2717 GCA_031416175.1 Gammaproteobacteria bacterium | reverse complement strand
CCAGACGAACCCTTTGCATGTCGTAGACAAAATGACGGGTTAAGTGACAACTTTTGACGGCCAAAACTTTCTGACGCACACTGTCACACAATCGAAAGTATATGTGACAGGCGAAACATGCTGATTGGCTACATGCGGGTGTCGAAGGCGGATGGCTCCCAGGCCACCCACTTGCAGCGCGACGCGCTGATTGCTGCCGGCGTCGATCCGGCCCATCTCTACGAGGATCTGGCTTCCGGCAAGCGCGAGGACCGCCCCGGCTTGGCGAGCTGCCTGGAGGCGCTACGACCGAGTGACACGTTGGCCGTGTGGAAGCTGGACCGGCTCGGGCGCGACCTGCGCCATCTGATCAACACGGTGCATGACCTGACTGGGCGCGGCATCGGATTGAAGGTACTGACCGGCCACGGTGCGGCCATCGACACTACGACCGCCGCTGACAAGCTGGTATTCGGCATCTTCGCCGCGCTGGCCGAGTTCGAGCGCGAGTTAATCACCGAGCGCACCATCGCTGGGCTGGCGTCTGCGCGGGCGCGCGGCAGGAAGGGCGGTCGGCCGTTTAAAATGACAACAGCCAAGCTGCGCCTGGCAATGGCGGCAATGGGGAAGCCTGAGACCAAGGTCGGCGATCTGTGCCAGGAACTCAGCATCACACGGCAGACATTGTACCGGCACCTCTCCCCAGCTGGAGAGCTGCGCGCTGACGGGACAAAACTTCTAAACCACACGCGAGATAATTTGAGTACGTAAATGGAACTGTATGTGAAACTGGTCTCGAACGCCAAACAATGGGCGCGCTCGATCAAGCGGGACGTACACGCCGTCTGGCTGGCCGCACGCGATCCACGCACACCGTGGTTCGCTAAGGCCCTTGCGTTAGGCGTAGCCGCCTATGCGGTGTCACCCATCGATCTAATTCCGGATTTTATTCCCGTGCTCGGCTACGTAGATGACATCATCATCGTGCCGCTCGGAATCTGGCTGGTTGTGAGGCTTATCCCGCCAGTGGTAATGAGCGAGCACCGAGAAACCGCCGCCAAAGCCACGGAGCGTCCGGTAAGCCGCATGGCAGCAGGCCTGTTTATCGCTATCTGGATCGTCTGCGCCACCCTCTTGGTCAGCCTGTTCTTGTGAATATGCCTAACCATGGTGTGGCAAGTGCAGCTGACTTCTGACATTTCGTGAAGCAGGTAGGCTATTTCCGCCCATCCCCCGAAAATGTAAAAATAGCATTTTGACAGTACAATGTGGCCGAAAATAGCATTTGGCGATGATGGGAAACGAAGCTTGGCTGTTAAATTGTCCGATCACAACTCAAACGCGCTAAGAAAAAGTGCTCAATCGGCAAGAAATCAGGTCGCTCAGGTTAATTTTACGTTTTCGGGGGATGGGCAAAAATAGCCATATTGTTATAGTCGCACGAATTCCAGCAACGGCTGTACGTTGTGCGCGTCGGCAGCACGTAGTGCAGCCACGTATTTTTGTCGCGTCTCACCGGCGATAATCAGGCTGGCGCGCCCCCATGTGAAGCGCTTCTGACCGAGATTTGCCAGCAGCAAATCGGCAGCAAGCCGTGCATGGCGCCCATTACCGTTCGGAAATGGATGAATCAACACGAGCCGGTGGTGAAACCGTGCCGCGATTTCGTCGGTCACATAGGTCTTGTTCAGTACCCAATACCGTGTGTCCCCCGTCAAATTGCGAAGCATAGGCGCGATGCTCCAGGGCTCGACGCCGATGTTCCGTGGCGTGGTACGGAGTTCGCCCGCCCACCGCCACACGTCCTTAAACATCCGCTTGTGTAATCGACGGAGAAATGTTTCATCCAGGACGTCCCGCTTTCGACTAAAGGCCCACTCGTCCGCCGCCATGATGCCGAGTTGTTCCGCCTCATTGAGTTCGCGCCGCAACGTGATGTAGCTCGGCATCAGTCCTTGCTTCTCATCCTGCGTCAGCGGCGTCGCCGCGTCATCAACATCAAACAAAGGGTCATTCATGGCTCGTTCCATAGACCCCGAAGATTGCCTTTTAGCATCTCATTGACGATGCGATCACGTTCTGCCGAAATCTCGGCATCCGACAATCCTTGCGCTTCCAGCTTCATAGTATGGTCGACCCGTGCGAGTCGTTCAGCCACCTTTACGCGTATCCGCTCCGAAACCATGCTTTCAAGCGACGCGTTAGGCACGAGGGCATAGATGAATGTGCAGTCAAGTGCCTGGGCCGCCCGCTGAATGGTGTCGAGCGTCAATGCGCCCCGAGTCTCGTCCTTCTCCAGCGCGAACACGCGCGGTGGGGATACGTTGAGCCTGGCGGCGAGTTGTGCGGCGGTCATGCCGACGGCCTCCCGAATCGCGCGGATCCAACCGCGTGGCGGACAAGCGAATTTTGAGGTAGGTCGCCATTGAGCGAGCCGCCGATCCAGGTGTTTTCTTGCGAGGTCTCGACGCATATTTATAACCTATAGATTATTACCTATAAAGTAAATAGTAACCTTTTTGATATTATTATGAAATATATAAATAATATATAGGTATCCTTTACGATTCGTTTCGGTACCTTTAGGTTATCAACCTTTCCACCACGATACCGCTAAGACCAACCCACTGTAGATGCACTGACTCTGATTTTATGCGCTGACGCCGAATGTGGCACGGTTCAAATCAGGGTACCACTAAGGTACCCTGGCAGCCCGCTGCCTATCACTCAACGCCTTC